>NZ_JAUBSA010000022.1:0-80187 GCF_036702115.1 Microcoleus sp. LAD1_D5
TGATTTTAAACCATCCTAATCTTTCTTCAGTCTTGTCTTATGGTACTTTGGCTGCTTAAAAACTGTCCGGAGTATTGTTTCTGGCTGTTAGATAATACAGATGATTTGGTGCTTTGGGTTTCTCTAGGACGTTTAGCGACGAATCTAATTGATTACATATTTAATGATTGGCTGCGAGATGCAGAGGGAACCGTCCCTGAAAACTTGCAGACAGCTTGGAGAAGTCAGTTGGAACATCGGCAGGTGTGGTTACTGTTAGATGGGCTAGATGAAATGGCAGCAGAGATGCAGGAAACCTTATCTGCAAGGGGTTTGCTGACTCATGTGCGGATAGTAACAAGTTGTCGGCTGAATGTTTGGCAGGCTAACCCCCGCATTTTGGATGGCTTTGAATTTTATATTACTCAACCGTTCACCTATCCCCAGGTACAGCAGTTTATCGAGAAGTGGTTTAGTAAAGATCAGGCATTGGGCGATCGCTTGTGGCAAGCAATTCATCAACCAGGAAAGGAACGGATTAAGGATTTAGCCAAAAATCCTTTAAGGTTGACCCTGTTGTGTGCAATTTGGCAAGGGCGAGACGGCGATTTGCCTGATACCAAAGCGAAATTATATCAAAAATTTGTCCATAAAATCTTTGAGTGGAAAGCAGAGTATTTCCGCCTGGACTCTAATAATCAAGAGAGGCTGAAGGCTAAGCTGGGAGAGTTGGCCAGAGAAGCGATCGATAAAGAACCTACTCGGTTTCGCTTGCGACATAAATTTGTCTGTCAGCTTTTGGGCAAGCCAAAGGATAAAGATTCTCTGCTGCAATTGGCCCTGGATTTGGGTTGGCTGAATCAAGTGGGAATGGATGCAGATGAACCTGAAGAACCCGTCTATGCTTTCTTGCATCCCACGTTTCAGGAATATTTTGCGGCGCGTACAATTGATGATTGGAAGTTTTTCCTGAATCACATTCCTGACAACCCCAAAGACTCAAAAGCAAGTTACCGGATTTTTGAGCGCCAGTGGAAAGAGGTTATTTTATTGTGGCTGGGCCGCGAGGATGTACTAACAGAGAATAAGGAAGCGTTTATTAAGGCTTTGGTTGAATTTCAAGATGGATGTCGGGAGTGTATTTTAGAGGGCAAAGGTTTTTATGAATACCGAGCGTATTGTTTAGCAGCGATAGGTATTGCTGAGTTTAAGGAATGTAGCTGTGCTGATGCAATCCTTTCGCAATTGATGAGATGGGCATTTGGTTATTTCAATTTAGAGATGCAGATGTGGGTTACGGAAAGTTGTCCAAGTTCAAAAGCAGCTATAGCTGCATTCCAAGAGAGCGATCGCAGCCGAACCATCCCTGCTTTAATTAACCTGATGCTTAACAGTAGCAATAATGCTACTAATGCTACGTTGGCAGATATGGCTCTCAGTTTGGGAAAAATTGGAACGGGCAACCAACAAGCAATCGATGCACTTATTAACTTAATTCGTACAACTTTCGATATCTTTCCTCTTGATCAAGGGAGCTATATCATTGATAAAGCATTTAATAGCTTAGAATTCATTGGTCAGAACAATCAGCAATTGATATATGAGCTGAATAATATGATGCAAAACAGTCAGCATGAGTACACTTGTGTAAAAGCTGCTGAGTGTTTGGGGAAAATCGTTCCCGGTAATGAGCAGGCGATCGCGAGGTTAGTCGCTCTGATAGAAAAAAGTGCTGATGAATTTATTCCTAGTGAAGCGCATTTTAGCTTAGCAAAAATTGCACCCGCCCCTCCTAAAGCTGGCAGAACTATTGAACGTAGCATTTTTGATGGTGTTTGGCAATTACCCCACTGGCTGCTTGACGAACAAGAATCGAGTAAAGACGAATTAAAACGTAGATGGGCAGAAGAAACATTCGAGCATATTTGCTCTAAATCTACTAAAGCAATTCAGCCACTTATTGATATAATTCACAATAGTCCTAATGAGGGTATTTTTCGGGATGCGGTCAGGCTTTTAGGCGAATTTGGTACTAATGATAAGCAAGCAGTTGCGCTACTGATTGAGTTGAGTCGCCACAGCAATTTTGTAATTAGTAATTTTGCCATTCAATACCTGGGTAATACTAACGTAAGGCACGAAGAAGTAATCAAGGTATTAATAGACATGATTTACAACTCTCCAGATATTCCTATTTACACAGCTTATAGTTTGGGAAAAATACTTAAAAAATATCCGCTGTCATCTGCAGTCTCAAATTTAAAACATCCTCTGCAAAATCAGATATATACCCAGGAAGATTTCGATATTTATCATAAGTGTTACGAGGTTCTGTCGCAATGCAGTCAAACTATGCCTTTCCCAGAGTATTATGAGGCTTGGCACAGTTAAGCAACTAATTAATTATTGTTGACTGCATTGATGTAATGTCTCAATTTAGTGAAATTATATTAACATAGTAAATGTCCGATCGCCCTCCAATCATTTATAACAAATATGAGCATTAACGATAAACTTAAGAACATACTGATGCAATTACGATCGCACTTCGAGCAACTTTACGGCGATCGCCTCACCCAAATGATGCTCTACGGTTCCCAAGCGCGAGGTGATGCACATCCCGACTCAGATATAGATGTTTTAGTAGTTCTGAAAGCGCCAGTTCAAGCTGGCGAAGAAATTGATAGAACTCTTCAGATTGTAGCAGATTTGTCGCTCCATAATGATGAAGTGATTAGCTGTCTGTTTATGGACGAACAGCGATTTATACATTACAACGGGTCTTTACTGAGGAACATTCGCAAAGAGGGAATGTTCCTCAATAAGCCTTTGACGGGCGGGCAGGATGCCCACCCCACAAAAAAACTTACTCTTTGTGGAAGAGGTCGGAAAGCCTGTTCTTGAGAATGCTGCAAAATTTCAATTTCAAATTATTCTATAATAGAAGTCTCTATTTGGCAATTTCTCGACCGATTTTTAATAGCGTATTTACCATATAATTAGTACAAGTCTTATTAAAAAATCAGATTGTAAAAGTGATTATTTTTGATGATAAAAGTGAGGCGAGAGTTTAATGGATACCCGATTAAGATACCAAGAAATTATCAAAACCATACTGCAAGAACACGCCAGCTACCGCGCTGCCATACCTGACGGATATACTTCCCAAGTTCTCTTTGATGATCAACGAGGAAGCTACTTAGTGTTGGATATTGGTTGGAATGAGGCCAAATACCTTCACGCCACACCAATCCACATCAATTTAATCGGCGATAAAATCTGGATTCAATATGAGGACACCGAAGAAGGAGTAGCAAGTGATTTACTGGCAGCAGGCATTTCTAAAGAAGATATTGTACTCGGTTTTCGCCATCCTAATGTGCGGCAATATACTGAATTTGGAACTGGTTTGAGTGGCAAAGATCAAGGAAATGTTGCTGAATCTGCTGCTGTTATGCCGTCAGCCTAAGTAGAGTACGGAGACGGATGTGCTGGGCGGACGCCGGCGGATTTGAAGCATGATAGGGGGATTATTTTGGGGTAGAGAAACGGCACTGCCGCTTTCTCCGTTACTATTTGGGGGTACGGGTTTCAGCCCCTGCCGGACTAAAGGTATGACTTTTATGAACTAAAGTAATGAATTTAATGAATTGACCTTAAAAGAAACCTGTTGAATAATTGTAGCTAACAACTTTTCAGTACATTTTAGCTTAAAAACAGGTAAAAAACTATGACTAAATCACGTTGGCTTCGCAAGCTTTTACCATTGACAGTATCTTTAGCAACCGCGCTCACTCCTGCTGCTGCGATCGCGCCACCAACTTCTGCTCAAACCACTCCGCCGCCACCCCAATCCCAAGAAGTTCAACCAGCCCAAGAAGCAGGAATTAGCATCCCGATGTGGATCTATCCCGTAGGAGGAATTGTACTAATTTTCATTTTCCTACCTAAGATTGGCTGGATTTTGGGACTGATCGCGATCGGCGAACGAGAAGTGGGAATTGTTACCAAGAAATTTTCTCGCAAAAATTTGCCATCCAGTAGATTGATTGCTCTCGATGGCGAAGCAGGTTTGCAAGCAGATACCCTTCCTCCCGGCTGGCATTTTGGTTATTTTCCCTGGCAATATAGCATTCGCAAAGAGCCTGTTGTTGTCGTTCCTCAAGATGAAATCGGTTTAATTGTTGCTAATGACGGAGCCAGCATTCCTGCCGATCGGATTTTAGGTAAAGTCGTCGATTGCGACAATTTTCAAAATGCCCGGAAGTTTCTCACCAGCGGTGGAGAAAAAGGGCGGCAGCTAGCCATCATCACAACAGGTACTTATCGGATCAATACGGCTTTATTTGAGGTCATTACTTCTGCGAATGCCACTAAAAACGGTATGCAGCCGTCGGACTTGAAAGTATACAAACTTGCTCCCGATCGCGTGGGAATTGCGAACGTGCTAGACGGAACTCCGATTGATGAAGGTGAAATTGCTGGCCCAATAATTCCCGGTCACGACAATTTCCAAAAAGCGCAATCTTTCATCAAGGGTGGCGGGCGCAGAGGGCTGCAAGAACAGGTGATTCTATCGGGTTCTTGGAACCTCAATCCCTGGTTTGTGCAAGTTGAACAAGTAAAAATGACGGAAGTGCCGATCGGCTATGTAGGCGTCGTAATTTCCTATGTGGGGCGATCGCACCAAGATGTAAGCGGTGTAGCTTTTACCCACGGCAATCTCGTCAATAAAGGCGATAAAGGTGTGTGGGTCGAACCGCTTTATCCCGGCAAACATCCGATCAATACAAAAGTGATGAAAGTCGAACTTGTCCCCACTACGGATGTAGTTTTAAACTTCACATCACGGTTCAGTGGAGAACACGGCTACGACTCTAAGTTAAGCGCTCTGAAATTGCTTTCTTTTGACGGATTTACGTTTGAGTTAGAAGTTTTTCAGATCATTCATGTCGGTACTTTGGATGCACCGAGAGTGATTTCGCGGCAAGGTTCGATGCAGAATCTCATCGACCAAGTGCTGCGTCCTATTGTGGGCAATTATTTTCGCAATTCCTCTCAAGAATATACAATACTCGATTTCCTGATCGCCCGCAGCCAGCGCCAAGCAGAGGCGGCAGAACACGTGCGTCAAGCCCTGCGGGCCTACGACGTGCAAGCTGTGGACACGCTGATTGGTTTGATTTCGCCACCACCTGAGTTGATGCAAACATTGACCGATCGCAAAATTGCTCAGGAACAGGAGAAAACTTACGATGTGCAGCGCATCTCACAGTCGCAGCGTCAAGAATTGGTGCGCGCAACTGCGATCGCGGACATTCAAAATCAGGTGGTGGCGGCAGAACAAGGGGTGAAAATTGCCCAACTGAGTGCAACTGCTGCGATCGAACACGCAAGCGGTGAAGCAGAAGGGATTCGGCTGATGGGACAAGCAAAAGCGGATGCTTATCAAGTTGGTGTCAACGCTCTCGGCACCCAGAGTTACACGCTGCTGCAACTGATGCAGGCGATCTCAGATGGCAGCGTTCGCGTTGTTCCCGATGTCGCAGTGAATGGTAACGGCGGTAGTGGGGGTTTGCTTGATGGTTTGATGGGCATGATGATGTGGAATCAAACTAGCAAAAATGGAGAAAATGGAGCAGCATCACCTGTAATTAATGTCAAAAAATCGGATGTTGCTGTTGCGGAACCTCTGGCTAAATCACCAGTAGCAAAAGTGAATTCGGTGAAGTCGCCGGAGTTTCCTAATCATTCACCAGTTGCTCAGTCTGTGGCTGTTGCAGAAACTGATATTGACTGGGAATTTGGTGAATTTTCTGACGATATTTAAGTGGATTTGTGGAGTTTGTAGAGAGGACGATTGTCCTCTCTGAAAGCTCTTAGTCAATAAGGACTCTTTGTCCTTTGACTGCGTAAGTCCTATATTTGCTTTTGTCGATATTGCAAAAAATTTTCAAAATATGACTTTTATGAACTCGAAGTTCATGAGTTTTATGAAATAAATTAATGAATTATATGAATTGACTTTTACCGCTTGTTTGATTAGGTTAACACTATTCACTTAAACGTGAGTAAATATCAAATCATGAAACAGACATTAAACAAGCTATTTCTGCGACAAATCCGGTATTTTCGGAGTTAAAAAAGTAGAAAATTTAGGAGTTTCGGAGATGTGGAATCAAATTAAAACAGTTGCTTTGTTAGGTCTGCTGAGCGCTCTGTTAACTACCATTAGCTATGGAGTAATCGGCGGTACAGGTGGTGCGATTATAGGTATTGTCTTGACCGCTGCGATGAATTTCAGTGTTTGGTATTACTCAGATAAAATTGCGCTAGCAACTTACGGTGCTCGACCTGTAACTGCTAGCCGATCGCCGAAAATTTACAGCATGGTGGAAAGACTCTGTCAACGCGCGGGTTTGCCCGTGCCAGCAGTGTACGCGATCGCGACTCCGGCTGCCAATGCTTTTGCGACTGGTCGCGACCCGGAACACGCAGCGATCGCTTTTACTGATGGCATTCTGAATCTGCTGTCAGACGACGAACTCGAAGGGGTGATCGCGCACGAACTCAGCCACATCCAGAACCGCGACACCCTGACGCAAGCAGTAGCAGCTACGGTTGCAGGTGCGATTTCGCTGTTAGCGCAGATGGCTAGCAATGCTATGTGGTTTGGAGTGGGAGGAGGCGATCGCAGCGATCGCAATCCTTTCGGGTTGATTTTAACTGTCATCTTGGCTCCTATTGCTGCTACAGCAATTCAGTTAGCAATTTCGCGCACGCGGGAATTTTCTGCCGATACAAGTGCAGCAAAATTAACTGGAAACCCGCGCGCTTTAGCTAATGCTTTGCAACGCTTAGAAACCAGCGCACGACAAATACCAATTCAAACCAATCCCGCTTTTGCACCGCTGTTAATTGTCAATTTTTCGGGTAGAGATTGGTATAGAAGTCTATTTTCTACTCACCCTTCCACACAGGCGCGAATTAAAAATTTGTTGAAGTTAGAACAATAATTGCCAAATTTTGAAGGGGACGGTCGGGAGAATATCATCGACTGACATCACAAATTAAAGCTTGTCATGCAATCAAATCCCATTTTGAATTTATGAGGGCATTTTATGAACCGAAACAATTCTTTTCAACGCAGTAACACTAGAGCCAATTTTCTGTCTAATTTGTTTTTTCACAACTCATTGTTAATGTGGGTTGTTGTCTGCAACCTTCCTGTGGCAGTGTTAAACTACACCAACGTGCAAGAACAAGAGGTTCAAGTGATTGATTTGGAAAGTCGGCGATCCGGCGAGTCCAGCGAACTCCGGTTAATTCACACCAACTCCGGCGTGTTTAAGAATTCAGACACGTTTTGGTGGTTCCAATTCAACAGTTCCGACGTTCAAAGCAAGCTCATTCAAGCAAAACAATCTGGTAAAAAAGTGCGGATCAAAACTGTTGGTACCCGCATCCCTTTGTTTTCCCACTATCCGAATATATTGGAAATTCATTGAAGTGTTTGGATTGCCGGGTAAAACTCATTTTCAACCCGACATACTAACTACTGACTGTTTCTGAAATTGAGGTTCAGATTGTCCCGCCTCTAAATTTTACAGCTAACGCGCGATGAAACTATTGTGGGGTGGGCATCCTGCCCGCCTAAAAATACAATTATGACTTTTATGAACTTAATTAGTGAATTTAATGAGTTGACTTTAACAGAAATTTCTTGAATACTGATTGTAGTTAACAGCTTGTGTGTAGAATTTGTAGAAATTTTATAAGGATAAAAAATCATGTCCCAAGATAACAACATAAAAAGTCCGCCGCCCATCTTTTTTATTGTTGCTGTAGGCTTAATTGCGTTTGGCGCGTACAAGTTCCTTCCCGGTTTATTCGCCTCCAAAAGTTCAGATATATCTACTTCTACTTCTACATTTACATCGGGTGCGAGTTTATCGGGTGCGAGTCCATCGGGAACGAGCGCATCGGGTACGATCGCCAATCGTATCAGTTTAGGAAATCAGATATTGCTGACCTCCTACGCAACACCTGACAAACAAGCAGGAGTTAAAGCTTTTGCTGAGGGAAATTACCAAGCTGCCGCCCAATATTTTCAGAAATCGCTGCTACAAAATCGCAACGACCCGGAAACCATTATCTATTTGAATAATGCCCGTTCCCGCAATGGTTCTTCCTTGAAAATTGCTGTCAGCGTCCCCATTGGTAGCAACCCCAATGTTGCCCAAGAAATCCTTCGAGGTGTTGCCCAAGCTCAGGATGAAATAAATACTAGCGGTGGCATCAATGGCGCACAACTGCAAGTAGAAATTGTCAACGATGACAACAGTCAAGAGGTTGTCAGAGAAGTTGCAAGGACATTGACAAAAGATCCGAGTATACTAGGAGTAATTGGACACAATGCTAGCAACGCATCTCTCGAAGCTGCTCCCATCTATCAGCAAGAAAAACTGGTAATGGTGACACCGACGAGCTTTGCCAATAATCTATCAGGATTTGGCAGCTACATATTTCGCACAGTCCCCAATATTAGCGTCATGGCGGCTCCCTTAGCAGAATATGTAGTTAAAACAGAAGACCAAACTAATATTGCGGTTTGTTATGACTCCCAAGCACCGGATAACATATCATTTAAAGATGAATTTGTGGCAGCTCTTACTGCTGCTGGCGGCAAATTAGTTCCCACTGTTTGCGACTTTTCGTTACCCTCTTTTAATCCCGACAATGCGATCGCCGATGCTGTCAGCAAAGGAGCACAAGCATTGATGCTAGCACCCCACATTGATCGCATTGACCGTGCCATCTCTCTGGCACGCATCAATCAAGGCAAATTGCCACTCTACGGCAGCACTACGCTCTACACCTTTCAAACTTTAAAAGAAGGGCAAAGCGACGTTAACGGCTTAGTATTGCCCGTTCCCTGGCATCCTGACACTAATCCCGGTAGCCGTTTCCCAGAAAATGCCCGCCGGCAGTGGGGAGGAATTGTGAATTGGCGAACAGCCACGAGTTTTGACGCGACTCAAGCTGTCATCGCTGGCTTGCGGCAAAGCAATACACGGGAAGGATTGCAACAAGCACTCAGAAATGCGAGTTTTTCGACAGCAGGATCGAGTGAGGATGTGAAGTTTTTGCCCACGGGCGATCGGGCTGGTAAGCCGATTTTAGTGCAAGTTAAACAAGGAGGAAGCACTGGCTATAACTTTGTCCCGCTGCGGTAAGTTTGTTAAGTGCGATCGCGCGGGCGGGCTCTTCGGCCCAACCCCTACTCCCCACAAGAAAATTCAATCTTTGTGGAACAGGCATCTTGCCTCTTCTTGATGCCAAACTCACGCCCCACCAGAAAATTCCCTCTTTGTGGAACAGGCATCTTGCCTGTTTCTTAGCATGATTAGGTAGTCCTAAACAAGTAATGACAAATTGTAATGATGGATAAAATACCAAATCGCACCGATGTGATTATTTAAGGACTTGGAAAAAGATAATGTCTTTCGTACCAAACGAGACACCCGTTGTCGGAGAGTGTTATTGAAGCGCTCGATATAACTGGTTTTACCCGTCTCTTTCCCGACCGCCTGATGTCGCTTACTCGGTAACACCTTCGAGTAAGCCCCCCAGAAATCCGTGTAGGCGACAGCACATTGTCGATAGACTGGCGGTAAGGATTTCCATAATTCACTCGCCGCGGCCGAGTCTCTTGCCCCAATGTAAACCCCGACAATTTCACGGGTTTTAACGTCTAAGGCCAACCATACCCACTGTTTATTGCTTTTATGGTCTACAAACGACCATAATTCATCACATTGAATCGCTAGCTTTCCCTTTTTTTTTGATGACACCTGTACGGTTCTGGGCAAAGAGAGCGTATTTCCGGTTAACATAATCTTGGAGCCATTGCTCCGAAACCTTGACTGCACGGGCGATGCCGGCAAGAGAGAGGCGTTCTAGCAATAATCGGTCGATTAGTTCTTTCGTGGCTGGGTCGATCACCTTCTTGTCTGGATTCTCGACAAATTGCCGACCACAGTCGTAACATTTGAATCTTTGTTTTCCTGTGTGAATGTGACCGTTTTTCACGGTTCGGGAAGAAGAGCAAAGGGGACAATTCGGCATAGTTTACAAAAAACTTATCGAGGCTACTATTTTACCATCATTACTTCTTGACCACTACCCATGATTAAAATCTACTTTTCTGTTGAATCAGCCAAATTTTTAAGATAAAATGAAATGAGTAGATTAAAGGAGAGCGTTGTGTATGATCGCGCAAGTTGAAACCAAAACCTACACCGCTGAGGAATATCTAGAATTGGAAATCAATTCTCAGGATCGGCATGAATTTATCAATGGGGAGATTGTTCTGATGGCTGGCGGCACACCGGAGCACAATGAAATTACGAGCATCTTAAATGCTATTTTGAGGGTGAGTCTTAAGGGTAAACCTTACAGTATTTTTGCATCGGATCAGCGGCTTTGGGTTCCGCAGCTTAATAATTATACTTACCCGGATGTGATGGTGGTAGCGCGCCCGATCGAGCTGCAATCTGGACGGACGGATACAATTACCAATCCGCTGCTAATTGCTGAGGTGCTCTCTAAAGGTACTAAAGCTTATGACCGCGATGAAAAGTTTGCTGCCTATCGCAGTATTCCTAGTTTTCAGGAGTATTTATTAATCGACCAATATCGGCTACAGGTCGAGCAATATTCTAAAACTGATGCGAATAAGTGGATTTTTTCGGAATATAGCTGTATGGGCGATCGGCTGAGTTTAACCTCTGTTGCGGTGGAAATTTCGCTGGCCGATTTGTATGAAAATATTGACTTTGGTGAATAGGCGGACGGTTTTTTGTCAAATGTTCCAAATAGTGGTAATATCCCCGTATATCGATCGGCTCTGATGGAGAACAGCCATCAGACGTAAGGGGGAAAGTTCGGTGCGAATCCGGCGCTGTCCCGCAACTGTAATGAGATCATTGCATCTCTGAGTCAGGATGCCCGCCGATTTGTTTACCTGTTGTTTTTCATCTGCGAGGTATGGATGATGGTGAGTTTATTATTTTTTTTATTATTGGATTGGGGTTTTTTAACCGCAGATATAAGCAGATGAACACAGATGAACGCTGATGTAATTGGATCAGTGTTCTGAAGCGTATAATATTTAATGGAAAAGAAATGCGAATTGAAGATAGTGTTTGGCAGGGTAGTTTTGGCTACTGGCAAAACTTGTTTATTCACCAGAATATTTTGCCGATCGGACATACTGCTTGGAATGGTTTTTTGCATCAAGGACGAGGCTTGGTTGCTTGCAAAATCAATACTCCCATTAACGGTTCTGTGAATTGGAGCGTAGATACTATCAAGTACGATCTGCAATTTATTTCCGACTTGGAGGCAACCGTTTATTTGCAGCAACTAGAAATAGAGGAAAATACTGTTTCAAATCTGCTGCAAATCATTGATAGCTACGAACCCAAGGCAGCCATTATATTTTTGTCGATCGCCAACGGTGAGATTGATATCAATTTGTTGCAAAACTTGGCAATTTCTCCTGTTGAGTGCTATGAACAGGTATGCAAGCGCTGGGAAGAATTTCAACTCTGCCCTAAATCCTAAAACTTACTAAATTTTCCGAATGCCGCAGCCAAAATCCATCGAAATTTCCAAGGTAACTCGCTACCAAAATGCAGCGCTTAATTACTATTTGGGCCTGACAGATTCGCCCTACCTTCACTACGGCTATTGGGAAACCCTACCTGTGCCCGCTGACGAACTAACGATCGCACGATTGCGCGTCGCTCAGCAAGCTTATACTGTAAAACTGTTAGATGCAATCCCCAAAGGCACTCATACGATACTCGATGTGGGCTGCGGGATTGGCGGAAATGCGGCTTATTTGCTCGATCGAGGTTTTGCCGTCGAAGGGCTCGCACCCGATCCGTTCCAACAACAGCGCTTTCTTAAGTGTACGGGCGATCGGGCAATCTTCCACCTCACGAGGTTTGAAGACTTCAAAGCAACCCATTGCTACGATCTTATTCTCTTTAGCGAAAGTAGCCAGTATATGTCGGCTGTTGATATTGCTAACGGTGCCGCCAAAATCCTCAATCAGGGCGGTTACGTTTTGCTGGCTGATATGTTGCGATCTGATGCTAATTATAAAGAGGGAATGTTCTCTAATTGTCATGTTGTTACGGAACTTCATGCAGCATTAAAGCAGGCTGGGTTCACTTTAGTAAAAACGGAGGATATTTCCGCCCATATTTTGCCAACAATCGATTTGTATGTCGATACTTTCCGCCGATATGGACTAAATACAATGATCTATGTTGCAGATTTGATTGCGATCACTGTTCCCCCCGTCCACAAATTCCTGCGCTGGATATTTCGTCGCTGGTTCAAAAAGCTCGTGGTTGAAGGATTGGAGGCAAGTCAACTTTTTGAGCAACATCTCTGTTATGAAATGCAACTTTGGCAGTTGTCAAAATCAGATCAAGGCTGACACAAATATAGCAATCCTCGCATCATTTGTGAATTTCTTACTCCCTCCCCTTGATAAGGGGAGGGTTGGGCTGGGGTAAAAAGTTTACGACTCCTGCAAGGATTGCTATACAATGGAAATCGGTAATCGGTAATTGGTAATCATTCATCGGTAATCGGTAATTGGAGGCATAGCCTCCGGGTATTTATTCCCAGGCAGAGCCTGGGAACAAGGCTATAAAAAATAAAAAATAACGAATATGTCTGAATGGATTCTCGAATTCGCTGGCACTTCCTACTCCTATCCCTGCGGTTCGCGAGTGGCAATTCAGGGTTTAAATCTCAAAGTCCCCGCCGGGAAACGCTGTGGGCTGATCGGTCAAAACGGCTGCGGCAAAACTACCTTTTTCCTGTTAGCAAATGGCTTGTATCAACCGCAACAGGGAATCATTCGCTGGGAAGGTGAACCCTTTCGCTACGATCGCAAATCTTTGATGCAACTGCGCCAACAAATCGGACTCGTCTTTCAAAATCCCGAACATCAATTAGTAGCTTCGACGGTAGAAGAAGATATCTCCTACGGATTGTACAATTTAGGCTTGAGAGAATCCGAAATTGCTCAACAGGTGCAGCAGGCGATCGAGCAATTCGATCTAAGCGAACTCGCCCGCGAACCAATTCACAATCTCAGTTTGGGCCAGAAAAAGCGGGTGTCTATCGCCGATATCATGGTTCTGGAGCCCAAACTGCTGCTGTTAGATGAACCTACCGCCTATCTCGATCCGCGTCACACGCGACAACTGATCGGTTTACTTCAACAAATTCACAGCGCCGGAACCACCATTCTTTTAGCAAGTCATGACCTCGATTTCATCTACCGCTGGGCTGATTGGGTGTTTGTAATGGATCGGGGAAAACTGATTTTAGAAGGAACACCCGAAACAGTTTTTGCTCAGCGGGAGGTTTTGGAACAATTGCAGCTTGGTGTACCACTGGCGATCGAGCTTATGGAGCAAATAAGGGCGATGTTTCCAACAGACGATCACTCAAATATCCCCGCTTTCGAGCAATGGCAACAACAAATTTTACAAGCACGTCGGCTGCTTTAACGAGACTTAGACAATTGATAATTGGCGTTGCTGATTCACGGTATGAATTACCTTTTACGCTTGAAGTTACAAAACTCACCCGACTTGGTTTATAGCAATTGCGAAATTTTGAATTCATACCTGTATCCAGCAACGCGGCCCGTGGGGGGAAGTTCAGATTACACATTACCAATTATCAAAAATTGATTTAGGAAAAAGGCGATCGCCCCACTGCCGATGGGCACAGTCAGATTGTCAATTCCCAGCTTGGAAACCGACTCCAAAGTAGCAGCAGCCAAAGCTACAACAGCAGACACAGCCCAAGTTTGCCAAATATTGCCTTGAACCGTCAGCAAAATCAAACTGCTAACAGCAAAACTCACCAAATACATAGTTGCAGAACCTTCCCAACTCTTTTGGATTCCCCAAACTCGATAAATATGTTTGCCGTATTTCTGGCCGATGACAGCAGCCAATCCGTCGCCCCAAGTCATGACTAAAATGCCCAAAGCAGCGTATTCCTGATGTTGCAGCG
Organism: Microcoleus sp. LAD1_D5; assembly: GCF_036702115.1. Lineage (NCBI taxonomy): Bacteria > Bacillati > Cyanobacteriota > Cyanophyceae > Oscillatoriales > Microcoleaceae > Microcoleus > Microcoleus sp. LAD1_D5. Next base: position 14,095 of record NZ_JAUBSA010000022.1, read on the forward strand.
GCCAAAACCAAGCCACGAGAACGCTGATACTAACAGCATAGAAAAAAGTCCCCAAACTCTTCCGGTTGATACTGTTAAGACTGGGCAAAATCGGAACTTGGTAAGAAATTAGGGCGATCGCACCTGCTAAAACCCCCGCCGAAATCCCCACCCAACCGGGTATTTCCAGCCACCAAGCCAGCAAAATCACATTCCCAGTACCGATGTGAACAACCTTCCGCGATACTTCAGGATCGACAGAAGTAAAGCGATTTAAGCCCTCAGCTACCAGTAAAATCAAGCCCAGCCACACTCCCACGAGGGAAATTTGCAACCACACAGTCGGAATTTCAGAAAATATAGACACGATATTTAGGAAAAACTTATTTACATCAGGCACTATTTACTACTTTACAGTCCTGGACGCATAACCTCTATATGTAGGGTGCGTTGTGCATGGAGTCTTACCGCTATAATTTGCGCGTCAAACCACTTGTTACGTAAGTCCTGATACATAAGTATGTCATTGCGACCGAAGGGAAGCAATCGCTTGCATTTATGACAGCTTTGCATTTTGAACGTGGGGCGATCGCAATTTAGGCAAAAAAATGTGCGATCGCCTGTTATAATTTGCAGCATCACAAACTTAAAGTTCCAATAAACTTTATTGCTATGCAGTATGTCTTAATTATTCATGAAGTAGAAAATTATGAAGCTTGGAAACAGGTATTCGATCGTGCTGAAAGCATCCGAAAAGAAGCTGGAGAGCGCTCCTATCAGGTCTTGAAATATGACAATGAACCAAACAAAATTGTTCATTTCTCCTCGTGGACATCAACCACAGATGCAAGAGCGTTCTTTGAGTCGCCTGCACTGGTTAAAATTAGAGAGGAAGCGGGAGTTAAAGCTCCTGAATTTATTTATCTAGACCAATTAGAGTCAGGAGTCTTGTGAAAGACATATTTGTATAATTTAAGTTGTTAAAACTATGTGGTTAAGTTTTGAGTATGTACGACGGTAGCTACTACCAGCTAATGGCCGAGTACAATTGCTGGATGAACCAAAAGATATATTCGGTCTGCTCGGCAATTCCTGATGAACAGCGCAAACAGGATATGGGTGCCTTTTTCAAGTCGATTCATGGCACTTTGAATCACTTACTGTATGGTGACAAAGCATGGATGGGTCGTTTCACTCTTCACCCATTTTCGGGTACCGTTATCGGTCAAGAACTCTATGCTGAATTTGAGGTTTTGAGAGCAGAACGGGAGACAACGGATCGGCAAATTCTAGAATGGTCTAGACATCTTAATTCTGACTGGTTGAGTCAACCGTTTGAGTACACAAGCAATGTAGATGGTAAATGCCGCGTGCTACCGACTTGGGTTCTGGTGACACATATGTTTAATCATCAAACTCACCATAGAGGGCAAATTACCACACTACTCAGACAACTTGGCTACGACCCAGGCGTTACAGATATTCCGTGGCTACCTGCTATATCAATCGAATAATTTCTGGTTGTATAGCTACACGCCAGAAGACTCGGCGGTTATAACTTCGTCTACATTTGCCTCTCGTCCTAGCAGAGGGGGACTGAAGAAAATCAAGAATTCATATCAATTCTGGTTGCATGAGCGAGATGATTGTTGACTGTTGGCTGTTGGCTGTTGACTAAAATTATGCTTTCGAGCTGACTGTTTCGACATTTGAAGAATACCGATGCAACCGGAAAGGAGATGAAACGATCGATCGAGCCATAAAAATAGCAGGAGAAACTGGCACTCCTGCTAAACCACTACTATTTTGGCGAATTCGCGCCTTGTTACACCGGCACTCCCAAGGGGATGCCTTTGTTGCCAACCACAGCGACGGCTTGTCGCAAGGCTGCGGTACGATCGCTCATGACATGCTCTGGCGCGATCAGATCCAACAATCCCAACTTCTGCAAGCGCTGCTGAATTTTCTCGCTGGCACCGACGATGTAAACCTGCAAACCCTTATCGCAGGCATCGCGGATCGCATTTTCGATCGCCAGCGAAGCCGTCACCCCCAGCATGGGCACAGCACTCAGATCCATCACCAAAGCATCCGCATCCTTCATAGCATTGTGTTCGCGGGAGATCGCCTTCGACAACCCAAAAATCATCGGGCCGCTCAAGCAGAACAGCAACACGCGCCCCTTACCCTGATCCAAGAGTTGCTTCTCCTCCTCACTGATGAGAACCTCATCATCCGTATCCGAAATCAGCTTCACTCCCGCAGACTGCAAACTACTCAACCGTTCGATAGTCAGGATATTGGCAATAAAGACGCCCACACCCACCGCCACAATCAGATCCACAAACACAGTCAAAAACAGCACCCCGTACATGATCAGGGAACCCTTAACAGATACTTTGTGCGATCGTTTCAGGAAACTCCAGTCAAGAATATCAATCCCCACCTTCAGCGCAATCCCCGCCAACACCGCCATCGGAATCGGTTCAGTTAACTTCGCCGCCCCCAAAACCACCACCAGCAACACCAACGCCCGAGTTAAACCCGACAACGCCGAAGTCGCGCCTGTTTGGATATTGACCACAGTTCCCATCGTTGCCCCGGCGCCCGGTAAGCCACCGCAGATACCCGATACTATGTTGCCAATCCCTTGACCGATCAACTCCTTATCGGACTTGTGCTCCGTCCGCGTTAGACTGTCCGCCACCACCGCCGTCAGCAAGGTATCGATACAGCCCAGCATCCCCAGCATCACCGCATCCACAAACATCACCGTGATTTGACCGGGGGAAAAAGTCGGCAATTGCAAGGGGGGCAGTCCCACCGGAATTTCGCCAATTCGGCGAATATCGGTGCCCTGAAACACTGTCAGGGAAATTACCGTCCCGACAATCAGCGCTATCAATTGCGGGGGCACGATTTTCTTCAGCTTTTTGGGCATCAGGAAAATAATTGCCACCGTCAAGGCACCCAGAATTGCTTCCGGCGGATTTACGTTTGCCAGCAACTGCGGAATTGCCATAAAAGTGCCCAAAACACCGCCCTTGGGAGGGGCTTGACCCAGAAACGGTGCAATTTGCAGAATGATCAAAATCACGCCAATTCCCGACATAAAGCCGGAAATCACGCTGTAGGGCATCAGGGTGACGTATTTCCCTAGCTTGAAAATACCAAAAATGATTTGAAACAACCCCGCCAGCATCACAACGGTAAACGCCATTGCTAGCCCTTGTTCGGGATTGCTGGCGGTGAGGGATGCGACGATCGCAGTCATCACCACAGTCATCGGCCCTGTGGGTTCAGAAATCAGTGTTGGGGTGCCACCAAACAGCGCCGCAAAGAAGCCAACGCAAATGGCACCGTACAGTCCCCCGATCGGCCCGATTCCCGAAGCGACCCCGAAGGCGAGGGCAAGGGGCAGCGAGACGATGGCAGCCGTGACACCGCCGAAGATGTCGCCCTGGAGATTATTAAAACTAATCCGATTAGTGATTGACATGAGTGGTGCATTAATAAACTAGACAGAATTTAACAATGCTGACTTTGAGCCCTTCACCAAGTCTCAGGGCCAAAGTTTTCCCGAATGGCATGATCGATAACAAAAGCAGGGCAGACCCAAAGAAAGATCTGTACTTGTCCCCGATCGATGTCAAAGTCGTAAATACTTAATTTTCAGTATTTCTTAATTTCTTAATTTAATGTAAAACGTGTCCGATCAAATTTTTATTTTTTTCCAACTCTCTCAACGAGCCCGGCAAGTTCTCCATCTAGCAAAATCTGAGCAAATCTCAATGCCAGACCACACTCCTTGCTATAAGTAAAATTAATATATATTATTTTTTAATTGTGATAATTAGTAATAACTATTATTGATGGTTATTTCACCAACTCCCGCACAAACTCAAACGCCCTGGGACGCAACTCGACGGGCAGCAACGACAATCCCAAACCCGCCCACATTTTCGCTGCAGAAACAGACTTTCCCGCCCGCACCATCAGGCGCCCTTTTGCAGTTTCACCCACCTCAATCAGCCGCAAGCCTAACGCTAATTGAGTTTCGGCAATCCTTTTGAGCCTGACTGTTTCCAACTTCTCCGACTCAAACTCGTAGCCGGTCAAATAGCGCAATTTATCACTTAAATACGGAATTGCCCGATCGACTCCTTGCTGTCCTGCATGAACTCGATACTCCATCAATAGCTCCGGCAAGTAATAGCATTTTTTGCCCGCAATCGCAAGTCTCACAAACAAATCGTTATCTTCGCAATTTTGCAAATTCGGCCGCAGAAATCCGACTTCTTCCAGCGCGCGGCGCCGAAACAAACTCGCCCCTATTTGCAAACTTTGTCTGAGAAAAACTGCCGAGAGCAAATCTTCAATAATTCCAGCCGACAACTCGGTGCGGCCCCACCGCTGCGAATTGAGTTTCGTCTGGTTTTCGTCAATATAATTGTTAATGTCGATCACCCAGTGATCTGTACTGACAAAATCGATGCTGGGGTCTTTATCTAAAATAGCAGATGTCCGCTCTAGAAATTGCGCGCTCAGGCGATCGTCATCGTCAAACTTGATAAAATATTTTCCCCTTGCTGCCGCAAAGCCCGATCGCATATTATTACTCTTGCCGATATTCTGCCGGTGGCGAATGTAGCGAATCCCGCGATCGACAAATTCCGACATCAACAGAGGAGTGCTGTCAGTAGAACCGTCATCACAGATAATTAATTCAAAATCTGTATAACTTTGAGCTAGCACGCTGGCTATCGCACAAGCCAGCAGATGCACTCGATTGTAAGTAGGAATGCAAATGCTAATTTTCGGCACAAATTTATACTATTTTAGATTTGAAATCGTCGTAAAATTTTGCAATTCAATCCAGAGAAAAGAACCACCAATGCCCAATGCCCTATGCCCTATGCCCTATGTATTTTAACTCAAACGAGCCGTACATTCGAGAATTAACTTTTGATTCACCAAAGCAAACGGTTGAATTTCCAAAGCGCGACGAAAAGCTTGAATAGCATTTATGTATTCTCCCAAGGCAGCGTAGCACAAACCCAGACCGTGCAACGCCCCAAAATGCACCGGGTTCAGTTTGAGGACAATTTCGCAGTCGTGGATCGACTTTTTATAATTTCCTTGGCTATAGTGAAGTACGGCGCGGCGGTTCCAAGCTTCAGCAAAATCCGGCGCTTCCGCAATCAGTTTCGTCAGCAAATCCAAAGCGTGGTGAACATCGCCTGCATCTAACGAAACTTGCGATCGCCTGAGAATTTGCATCCCATAGTCACCCTTCTGGTTAAACCAAGTGCGCCAGAGTTCAGTAGTTGCCCGATCCCGCACGATTTCGTCGGACTTTTTCAAGTCTTCCAGCAGCGCCTTAACAGATAATTCGTCCATAGGTGCGAAGATTGTTAAAAAGATTTTATCAATCAATTTTATCGCTTGGCGGTAACTTTATTTATTCCAAATCCCATGAAGATTTTGATGCTTTCCTCGACTTTTCCCTATCCGCCCAGCCGCGGAGGAACTCAGGTAAGGACATTTAATTTATTACAATACTTGAGCCGGCGGCATGATGTAATTCTCGGCACTGTACGATCGCCCGATGTCACCGATGCACAAATCGACACATTGCGCCAACAAGTCACAGAATTAGCAGTTTTTCCCAACCCGCAATTACCCCCCCAACCCCCCCTTGGCAAGGGGGGGCTAACTCTGCACCAGGGGCTTGAGGAGGGCTTCTTGCCTCCCCCCCTTAATAAGGGGGGGACTGAGGGGGGGTTCTCTGAAATAATAGGAAAATTCCACAGATTTGGTCGATTTGTGTTGTCCGGGACACCTCCGAACGTACTCTCAAGCTACTCCCAAGCAATGCAGAATTGGGCAGACGAATTGGTAACAGCAGGCAAATGCGATGCTGTCACCTGCGAGCACAGCGTTAACGAGATTTACGTGCGTCCAGAATGGCGGCAAAAACTGCTGACAGTGGCAAACATTCACAGTTCCGTTTGGGGAACTTGCAGGGAAATGTTAGCCACCGGCACCTCGGAAAAACCCCTGCGCGATCGACTAAATTTACCGCTACTCGCCCGCTACGAAAAACGCTACTGTTCCAAATTCTCCCGCATTGTTGCGACAACATCCACAGACAGAGAGCAACTCCTAGAATTACTGTTGCCTCCGGTTCGAGTGCGAGGAAAACAAGATTTTTTTGTACCTCCCATAGATGTAATTCCTAACGGCGTGGATTTAACTCAATTTCCGTATCGATCGATCGATCCGGGAGGACACACCTTAATTTTTGCAGGCGCAATGAACAATTTGCCCAATATTGACGCGGCGCGGTTTCTCAGTTTGCAAATACTGCCACCTTTGCAGCAGCGCTATCCCGATGCTACCCTCACCTTAGTAGGGGCTTCGCCAGTCCCGGAAGTGCTCGCCTTGGGGAAACTTCCCGGAATTCAAGTAGTAGGTCGGGTGCAAAGGGTGGCAGAATATTTGCATCAAGCTGCTGTTTGTGTGGTGCCGATGCGGATTGGTTTTGGGATTAAAAATAAAACTTTGGAGGCGATGGCTGCGGGAACTCCCGTGGTTGCTAGCGATCGAGGTTTGGAGGGTTTAGCCGTCGATGGCGACCCACAACTGATCAGGGCCTTGCGGGCGAACAAAGTTCAGGAGTATGTTGAGGCGATCGTCAGTTTGTTTGAAAATCAGCAGCTAAGACAGGAGCTCTCTGTCAGCGCTCGATCGCTCGTTGAAAGCCAATACACTTGGGATATCATAGGTCGGCAGTACGATCGGCTATTGCAATTTTAAACTCTAAATTCTAAAATCTAAATTCTAAAATGGCATGATGGAACACAAAATTAACCCCTCAAAAAATCGAGCCAAACCCCCAGAAAATCGCCAAGTTGCTCCTCCTCCGACAAGACGCCGGCGCCAAACCCGACGCCCCAAAAATCTTCAAGAGTCCCAGCTTCCAATACCTACTCCCCGAACTCGCGCCAGATACCCCTGGAAAAGACTGATAGCTAATTTGACAGCCCTCAGCGTCTTGTGTGGCTGTGCAGCTTTGATGGGAGGCGGCGCTTGGCTGAGTTATCAGCTAATTGTCGATCCCAATGGCAACAAGTTGATCTCTCAGTTTGTGCCGGAATGGTCGCGCCTGCCTACAGGTAGCAGAGATTCGATCCAAACTCTCGATCAAATCAAAGCCAGCATCCGCAAATTGGGATTCGTAACCGGAGAACCCCTGCCGCTTCCCGTCGATCAATCCCGCGATAATTCTATTTCCGATTTGCTATTGCCGGTGATGGTAGAAAGAACTGTTAAGGCTTCTACTGTTTGCAAAAATCCTTGTCGTCAAATTGTCGAACTTCGGGTGTACAAGCGGGTGCAGCTTCCCGATCGCAGTTCCGATAAAGAGCAGTATTTTCAGCTAGCAAGTTCTGTGAATCTAGAAGGCCCTGCGGAATCTTTTGTCATTGCTTCTTTAGCTGACTCTACATCTAACAATCAAGCCTCCAATCAGTCCCTACCCCTAACAGAACTGCGGCGATTTGACGGAAAGCCCCCCGCATCGGGCATTTGGTTTAATGTCAGCGGTCAACTAAAGCAGGGCGAAAAGAAAATTCCCTACGGACAAGTCGTTCGCTACAATCCCAGCCAAAATCATTTAATGCCGCTGTTGGAGTGGGCGAGTGCGGCCGGACAACCGCCGAATTGGCAGCAAATTGTTAAGGGCGAAAACCCCCAGTTGGCGATCGACCAAACAGTTGGTTTAGAGCCGCAATTTACCCTTTATCAAATTGGCCCGCGCAAATTTTTGCCGAACCCCGTTCAGTTAACGGCGATTTCTTTAGAAGAAATTGCTTTCAATGACGAGACTTACAAAAATGGGTTGCGACTGGCGAAAAGCGGGCTGTGGTCTCCAGCATTAAATGTCATGCGTTTGGCGAAGGGGAAAGCTGGCAAAAATTGGCCCGCAGTCGCGCAAGCTCAGCTAGAAACGATCGAATTTCACGCTAAAATTACTCGGGCGCAGGCGATCGCATCTTGGGCCAGTCCCGGTCAACAAGTTCTCGCAGAATTGATCGACGGCCGCTGGAGCGAAGCTTTGCAAGTATTTGAAGCCGATCCGAGCAACAGTCACGAAATAGCCACTACCCTCAAAAATGACGGCGGGCGGATCTGGAACCGCATAGACGCCGCCTTGAGAGTGAATGCCGCGGACGCGGATGTCAAGGCTTGGGGCGCTCTGATTGTAGCTTCTCAAGACGGAACTCGCGAGGCGATGAATTGGCTCGACCAGCAATCAGATACTGACAGCGAAACAAGAAGTCGAATTCGGAATTTGGTCAACAAACTTGAGGAAGCAGTTTCTCAGGCTGAAAGTTTAGAAGCCCACAAAAGTCAAATTATGGGTTCTGCTACTTTAATTAACAGTGTCAATCCCGCTGAGTGGCTGGAACCAGAACCGACTAATGAGTTAAAATTGGCAGGAGAACAAGTTTGGTATCAGGTGCAAGTAGCGAGTTTTTACGATGGTAGCCGCTGGGTTAATTCGCCCTTTTCAGATGTAGAAGTGCGCTCTTTTCCTGCTACTCAAGTTAAGTGGCTCTGGGGGCGGCTGGGATTACAGGCTGACCCCAAGATTAAGATTGAGGTAGCGATGGCTAACGGTCAACAAAGAGTTGCTGTGGGAACGGTGAAAGCAGTGCAGATTCAAGACGGAAGTCTGCGCTTGCTGGCGGCTGTTGACAAGCGATCGTAATCTGGCAGAAAGCATTCGGCAGATAGAACAGTCCCGGAGGCACTCTTGACACAAAGAAACCGGGTTTTTTTACCATTTCTGCCGATTGCAACAAAAGTATTTTCGTAAAAAAACCCGGTTTCCTTCCACCCGTGCGTCCAAAACTAGGAATAAGGAAAATGCTTTCTTCTCCCCCTCCCGCAACTCCGAAAGAGGCGCAATCTCAAAACTCTTTCCCTCCCCACTTATCGCTCTTGGACAACAATGCAGACAAAAATTTGGTTAATTTAATTAACGCCACTTGCACACAACAAACTCAGAGATGTCAAAGCGCGCCCTTTTTAGAGAGTGCTGCAATCATCTGCCGTTTCACCGCTTTAGCCCAAAGCTCAAACTCCAAACTGTTGATATTGTTAATTTTCAATTCCTCAACAGGCTGAGTTGGGGCTTCTTTCTGTGCTGTAGTCTCCATTCTTTTTTCCTCGTCCAAAAAATGTTAGTAGTCGATCGCAAACGGTTAGCATCATACATCTATCTTATGAACTAATTCCTGCGATTAATTACACTAAAGGCAGAGATTTGATCCATAAGATGCAATAAATACATCTAGATAATGCAATTTACGAATTTAATGTAAGAAAACCCTACAATCCTTGTTATATATAGGCTTTTCCTGACATTAAAATTTTACAATTTAGATTGTATGGCACTATCAAACCAATAGTTATGTTAGTAAACTTATTTTTAAATGAATGTATTGGCATATACAGCAGAAAATAATTGGATTGAATTCACATAGTGCCGTAAAGTCGATCGCCCGCATCTCCCAGTCCAGGTACAATATAGCCGTGCTCGTCTAAACACTCGTCAACTGCCGCCGTATAAATCTGCACGTCAGGGTGTTGTTCGTGAAAGTGCCCCACTCCCTCCGGTGCCGCCAGCAAGCACAAAAATTTAATAGACTTCGGATTAACTTCTTTCAGCCTATCCACTGCCGCCACTGCTGAATTACCAGTAGCCAGCATCGGATCGACAATTAAAACATCTCGCTGTTCGATATCCTGGGGAACTTTGAAATAATATTCGATCACCATCCGAGTTGTCGGATCGCGGTACAAACCAATATGTCCTACCCTCGCAGACGGAATCAGCTCTAAAATACTATCTAACAGTCCCTGACCTGCGCGCATAATCGAAATAATCACAATTTTCTTTTCTGCAGCCAGCACCGGTGCATTCATTTTGGCGATCGGGGTTTCTATTTGTTCGTATTTTAGTGGCAAATCTCGCGTCACTTCATAGGCGAGCAGCATCCCAATCTCTTTCAGCAGTTGGCGAAATTTCGCCGTACTCGTTTGAGTTTGCCGCATTAGAGTTAACTTGTGCTGTATCAAAGGATGGTCGATGACAGTAACTTTAGCAGTCATTTTTTTGAATAATTAATTTGCTTTATTCTAACTTATCAGTTATTGAGGCATTCTTGACGCGAAAAAAACCCGGTCTCTGCCGCCCTTCCCTCCAGGAATACTTATATCAAACCCCTATTGAAAACACGAATATCGCGCGCATAAAATTCGCTCCGACAATTGCCTTTCACCCGCCCAGTGCGACACTAAGTATGCAAGGTTTGAAAATACACAAATATGTCATTATCTCGTTTCCTCTCCTTCCCGCACTCTTCCTAAGAACGCAGATCCGGGCCTAAAAGCCTCCCCACTGGTTTCGCTGTCTCGCGCTCCATCCAAGCCCAATAACACAGATCCGGAGTTTCGCACCGAAATCTTCCGGAACTTTTACCAACCGATATGAATCTTAAGAAGTATCAACATAAAACCTATTCTTTCGATTAATTCACTAATCGAAAAAACCTGAATAGGAACTGCACATGAGGTCATAAGCTTGGCTTGACTGGCTTTTCATCTTGCAACATGAAGGCGGCAATATCCAAGTTTAAAACACATTACCTAAATTCAGTTCCATTTTTTTAGGGTGCTCCTAACACACAACTTTACTTATGAAGTAAGGAGAACATCCATGAAGTTTGTAAAACTATTGCTAGCTACGGCATTAATGACTGCTTCTATCAGCCCCGCCTTGGCTAATCCTACCGTTCAAATTTTAGGTGCAAGCTACGGCGGTAGCGGTTGCCCAGATCGATCCGCCAGCGTCAGCGTCAGCCCCGACGGTCAAGAACTCACAATCCTATTTGACAAGTTTGCAGCCTTGGGAAATGTCTCAACAGAAAGCCGGAAAAGCTGCAATCTGAGCATTCCCATCAAAGTACCCCAAGGCTACCAAATTTCTATCTACGATGCTGATTATCGCGGCTACGTTGCTCCCAAAACCACAGGCAACCTGCGAGCAGAATACTTTTTCGCTGGAGCTCGCGGCCCAGTTTATAATCGGAATCTCAGCGGCGAAACTAACTACAATGTTCGAGATAGCTTAGCCACTATAGCAAATGTTTGGTCTCGCTGCGGCGACAGTGTAAATATGCGAGTAAATGCTGCGATGACAGCCCGCGGTGCCGGCATGGCCACCGTTGACTCCTTCGATTTGGCTCATCGCGGTTTAGTTTATCACGTCAAATATCGCACTTGCCGCTAAGCAGCTTGTTGGGAGTGTAGTGTGAGGTATAGTTTTTAGGTTTGAATTTTGAATTTTAAGTTGGAAGAGGGGATAATTTTCCCTCTTCCTTCTTTTTGCGTACTCTCGAAGCCGAAGGGCTTTCTTCCCTCTAAAACACAGTGCCGTCACTTTCAATCTGAATTGGCGGCACTCCACCAGCCCTCAATTCGACGGCAATTTTCCGCCCCGCCGCCCAAGTTCCTCCTTGCAAAATCTTCACCAGCGGCAATTGATCCGCACTCAAATGCAGCTTTTCTCGAATAGCTGCGGCAATTTTATCTAAAAGATTGACAGTGAGCGATCGCCATTCTACTATAACTTCCGAACCAGGCAAGTAACTCTGTTCAAAAATAGCCGAATCTTTTGCCTGCAGCAGCCCGATATCCAAACATAAACCGCCGTTGCGGTACTCCGGCAATCCCGTTAACTCATCCAATCCGGCGACTTCTAAACCAAGTTTTTGCAGCGGTTCCAACAGCGAATAAGTCAACCACTGCGAGAGTTTGTGAAACGGCACAAATTCATCTCCCAGATTTTCTCCTGTTAAAGCCGGATGCAGCCAAACATCGCCTAAATTAACGCCACCAATTGCATATCTTCCCGGCCAAATTTCCCCAAAACCTGTCAAAACAGCTTTCAATACTTCAGTAGCATTCACAGTGTTGACTCCACAAACCCGATTGTCTAGCAAGTATTTTGCTAAATTGCCGGGACGCGGGTTTTCGCTGCCAAATAATAATGGATGCTGGCAAATCGCATTTCCCAAACGCTGCAATAATTCTAATCTGCCTCTTAAACCAACTAGCGGATTGTCTTGACTTACCTGAAATCCTGCCGCTAAGGTTTCTAGTTTTAATTGAGAAAGTCCGCGAGAATCAGCTTGCCAAGGAAAATCGGGATTGCTGGAAAAAACACCTTGACAAAACATCCGCAAGCTGGCTATTGCTAACCCTTCAGAACGGCGGTAAACCTGTCTAGTTTCAGGTTCGCAATACTGCCAATCTGCACCAGCACCGGCATCAAGCAAAACGCTGATAATTGCTAAATCAAATTTGATCTTAGCTTGCTCTATGAGTGCAAATTCTGCTAAAGCTGTATCCAATTCGGCGATTCGCGACAAGTTGCCAGCTTCAAAATGTCGCCAGCGACTGTGAAAGGGAATGTTAAAATCGGGATATTGTTGGCGCGTTGTGTCAATTACATAATTTGCTGCTTTGTCGAGTTGGGACAAATCGACGCGGAAGTAGCGAAGTTTGTCCTGGCGGGCTAAATCAAAAAGCCGATCGCACTTTTGGCGAATAGCAGCCGGCGTTCTCAGATATTCTACAGTCTCAAATTCAATATTGGGCCACTTCATGCAACCAAACACCGGTAAACATCGTTTTCTTGAAAAAAGTCAAACTGACTGTAATCTAAAAGATTATCTAAAATCGCATTTTTATCGATTTTTATCAGCTTATATTCCCACTTCGACCCGCTGACTTCGCGTTTTATTTGATCGGAAACTATGACCGAATTTCTTTCTCTACCCGGAGATATTATTTTACTTAAATCTTCCAGCCTGTCTGCTATGTGAATATCTTTTCCGTAAGTGCAAGACCGAAATATATATAAATTTCCCTTAGCAACTCCCACCGACAAGCCACAAGGTATTTGATTAGCGTCAATAAAAAGTTTCCAATTCTCGCACAGACTTTCCATTGCAGCTAAGGCTGAGTGAGATTCCGGGAAAGTCAACAAATGCGAATCGCCAACAATACTCCGAATTGTGCCGCCATATTCTTCGCAAATTGTTTTTTCAAAAGTATCAAAGTTGGTGAGCAAATATTCAACATCTTTGATAGAATTAGATTCTTGATAAGGAATAAAACCTCTCAAATCTGCTTTAATTATTGCTTGATTTTTTATGATTCGCGTTTTGTAACTTTGGTCAACTTTGTAGACTTTTTCAGGTTCGCTCATCCCTTTCAAAGAAAACTCGTTGACAAAAGACGTTTGCACTTCTGCTTTGTTGAGCGCCAGCCATGCTGCTTGGGACAAATATATTTCATCCGGCGGAGTTACTGATTCTATGCGCGCTGTTAAATTCACCGTATCGCCAAAGATATCTTTATCTTGATGCAAGACATCTCCTAAAGTAATCGAGACGCGAATAGCCAATCGTTCGTCGTTCGCCTTGCTAGATTGTTGCGATCTCAATTCTTGCTGCATTTCTATGGCTGCTACAGCCGCTGCTGTGACGCTGGGAAAAATTATCCAAAATGAATCACCTTCCCCTTTAATCACGCTGCCTTCATTTCTGGTGCTAATATCTGAAATAAAATTTTTATGCTCATTTAACAAACTACTTAAGTCCGACTGAGATAATTTTTTAACTCTGACGGTATATCCGCAAATATCTGTTTTTACGATCACAGTAGAACGCAAATTAGCCATAACCAACCCTGACTGATCAAAAACCAGCAATAAATTTTATTTAGTAAAGACGCGATTGTTCGCGTCCGATCGCTCGCGTCTTTGCCCTCTCAATCTCCTAAATCGCGTCCGATCGCTTCTGCAAGAATTGTAGCATCTGGCACCGGGTCTGGCGTGTAGTAGCCCGCGGCTTTTTTGGCGACAATTTCGACTTGTGCATCTGCGGGAATCCAATCTTCAGGAATGGGGATGCGATCGACCACCTGAATGCCAGAATTGATAATCGCATTGTATTTCATATCGCTCATAGAAACTAAACTGTCAATTCGAGAGATACCCAACCAGTGCAGCACGTCTGGCATTAGTTCTTGAAACCGCATATCTTGAACTCCCGCCACACATTCAGTGCGCGTAAAATAGGCATCAGCGCGATCGCCGCCTTCCTGCCGTTTTCTGGCATTGTACACCAAAAACTTAGTCACTTCCCCCAAAGCTCTCCCCTCCTTGCGGAAGTAAACTATTACCCCAGAACCGCCTGATTGTGCCGTTTGGATGCAAATTTCCATCCCGTGTACCAAATAAGGGCGACAAGTGCAGATATCGGAACTGAAGACATCAGAACCGTTGCATTCATCGTGTACCCGTACCGCCAACTGCTTATCCGGGTCAGAAATATTCGCGACATCGCCAATAATATAAACCGTTGTTCCGCCAATTGGTGGCAAGAAAACGTGCAAATCCGGCCGCGTCACTAAGTCCGAGAACATTCCGCCTGTTTGCTCGAATAAGACACGGCGGAGAACGCTTTCTTGGACGCCGATTCGCCGAGCAATTCCAGGCAAATACCACACCGGATCGATCGCAATTTTAGTTACTGCTAAATTGCCACCTTCTTTGACTATTTTGCCATCAATTTGCACTCGCCCCTTAGCGATGGCATCTTGCAATTCCGGCATATTAATGTGAGCTTTAGTGACAGCAATTGTCGGTCGAATATCATATCCTTGCTGGAGAAATGAAGTATAAACTTCGCTAACCAAACCCCCAAAGGGATCGAGAGAAACAATCAAATTGCGATCGCCCCAACTCGGGTGAGGCCCGATGTGTGCGGCCGGAGAGGTGTTGGTAAAATCGGGGCGGTGATCTGCTTGGAGTGCGCCGGAAGCAACTGCTAGCGCGCGATAAACAGAGTAGGAACCCGAATGAGTGCCGATCGCATTCCGGTGAGACGATTTAATGAGGCTGCCAATCACAGGCCCCCGTTTCAGCGGATCGATTTCTCCCCAGTAAATGGGATGAGGTTTTGTGCCAGATCTGTCGGGATGGGATGTTAAAACTATATGCTTGGGTTTTGACACAGTTGTTTTTGGCTCTTGCTATGGATGCTGCTGTTGGTTGTAAGCCGAATCGCCATCTGAAACAGTGATTTATCATACCAACAGTACAAACCTCCCTGGTTGAAACAATCGCGCTACCCACATACAACCCTTTCTAGGCTTGGGTTTCAGGATAACAGGAGGTTTGACTCGGATTTGATATAAGTCCAAAGTTCAATCTTTTCCAGTATAGCCAACACCAAAGACAGCACAACAGTCAAAGGCCAATGTTGAAGTTTTAACAGATGAGAAAAAAAAAGATTTGAGATTCTCAGCAGCCGAGGTGCAGTCAATCTCAAATCTCAAATCTCAAATCTCAAATCGAATATTTTTGCTCAAAACGCCTTAATCCAGGCGTTGAGGGTGACAGAATTCCATTAAAATTGCCTCGCCTTCGTCGCGCGAGTCCAATTCCTGCGCTGCCCGCTTGAGATAGTTTTCTGACAGCAAGCGCCTGGAAATTTTGTGCGGTATGAACCAGCGATGGCGCCACCGCATACAAAGCGAAACACCCACAGCTGCGGGGGAAGAATAAGTGGACTGTCGCCGAATTTCCAAACCAGCAACTTCTCCAGCTTTACTCAGAGTTTTGGGACTGAATTGTATGATGTTGCGAGGAAAATAAGTGCTGTGCCAGCGCCAGCCGAGCTCCCGCGCCGATTCGCAATCAGCATTCGGTACAGCCACCCAAATATAACCGTTTGGTGCCAACAACTGCCTCATGCAGTTGAGTGTTTGCGTGGGCGAAGGTGTTGCCATCAAAACATGAGAACAGGTGATGACATCAAACTTTTCGTCCGTACCATGTTGTGCGATATATTCTTCCAAAGTGCCTGTAAAAACATCGAGTCCGCTATCACGGGCGGCCGCCGTAGCCGATACCCCAGGATCGACGCCTTTAACTTCAACTCCCAGCTTTTTTAAGACTTGAAGAAAAGAACCGCCACCGCATCCCACGTCCAACAACCGCTTGCCTACAGGGATAGGAATGTGCCGGTACTCGCCCCGTCGCTTTGCTTCTTCAACTACTTGTTCCTCATCCTCAACGCGAGTGTTGTAGCACAGATAATCTGGGGGATAATATGGAATCAATTCCTCCCATGTAGGTTGGGGATTGAGAAATCCTAGGCCGCAATCGTCACAGCCGAAAAGCGACCATTTCAGTGGTTCTTTAGGGGCATCGGAAGTGCCTGCTTTGTTGCGGAAATGGATATTTTGTGAATTGCAAACAGAGCAATTTGTCAGTTCTTGCATGGTAACTCTTTCTAATTGTTGGGTACTCTCATGAAGTATATGCAGACAGACACATACAAGCAGGACTTACGCTCAGAAACCCGGTTTCTCCGAAAAATTGCGTGAAAAGTCACCAAATTTTCTGCTCAAAAACCTGGTGGCCAAGGTTTCCCTCCTGATAAAAATTACGCACTGATATCAAGAAAACCGGAGTTTTGAAGTTTGATCTCATCTCAAATCGAATATTCTGAAATGGAATATTGTTGCTCAAAACCCCTTAATCCAGGCTTTGAGGGTGACAGAATTCCATTAAAATTCCCTCACCTTCGCCGCGCGAGTCCAATTCCTTCGCCATGCGCTCAACACGTTCGTCAGAAAGGAACAAGCGGCTAACTTTGTGCGGTACAAACCACCGATAGCGCTGCCACAAACAGATAGAGTAACGAAGGGCATCCGGCAAAGAGTAGGTGTAATTGCGCTGAATTGCCAAACCTGCCTTTTTGCCGGCTAGAGCCAAGGTTTTTGGAGTGTAACCGATCAGATTGTAAGGATAATCGGTGCTGTGCCAGCGCCAGCCCAGTTGCCGCGCGTATGGGCTGTCCGCGTTCGGTACAGCCACCCAAATGTAACCGTTTGGAGCCAGCAATTGCCTCATGCAATCGAGTGTTTCTGCAGGCAAAGGCGTTGCTCCCAAAACGTGGGAACAGAGTATGACATCAAACTTTTCGTCAGTACCTTTTTCTGCAACGTATTCTTCTACAGTGCCGGTGAAAACATCGACACCGCATTCGCGGGCCGCTGCTGCTGCTGAGGAGCTAGGTTCAACTCCTGCTACCTCAACTCCGAGTTTTTTGAAGACTTGGATAATGGAACCTCCGCCGCATCCCACGTCTAACAGCCGCTTGCCTACAGGGATAGGAATGTGTCGGAATTCATTAAGTTTTTTGGCTTGTTTTACTACATCTTCTTCGTCTGGTACGTAAGTGTTGTAGCACTGCCAGCCCTCTGGGTAATAATCGCTCAGTTCATCCCATGTCGGGCGGGGATTTACGAATACTAAGCCACAATCTTCGCATCCGTAAACTGACCATTTAGGAGCCTCTTTTGGTTGGCGGGCTGTCCCCGCTGTGTACAAAAAGCTGATTTTTTGGGAGCTGCAAACTGGGCAATTTGTAAATTTTTGCATGGTTCAGTTTCACGATTTGTACAGTTGCTAATGGCAGTGGAACGACCACAATTTATTACCATTAGCTGGGCTGGTAGAGTGCACCACTGCAAACAGATCGAAAACTAGGTTTATTTGCAAATCAGTATTTGTAGATGCTCGGTTTGTTGGCGCTCGACCCCCGATCAATCGGCGCTGTACAATTTTATGTCTAAATGGTTAGACTGAGAAGGTAGCATTTGTTACCGATAAGAGAATCGACGCTCAACCGACAATGATTTTCGGTAGCGTTTTTGCGGTAGCGCTAAATTCTTAGGAAAATACTAACTCACAAAATTAATGTTGCCAAGTACATTTAATTATTTGCTCAAAGATGGTCGCGTACCCGCATCTCTTCTAGAGATGCAATCCATCGCCTCGTCAGCTTCTACTGTCGCAACAACGGGGAGTGAGAACAATTTATGTGCGGTGGATATGGAAATTGCAGCGGGTACGATCGCCCAAATTATCCCAGCAGGTACAAAACCTGTATCCTCCTCTGGAGATATCTCAGTTGTAGATTTGCAGGGCGGCTTAATCTGGCCTTGTTTTGTGGATATGCACACCCATTTAGACAAAGGACACATTTGGGAACGATCGCCCAATCCCGATGGAACTTTTGCCAGCGCGATCGAAGCGGTAGGCGCTGATGCTCAAAAAAACTGGAATGCAGAGGATGTTTACCGGCGAATGGAGTTCGGACTAAAGTGCAGCTACGCCCACGGAACCAAGGCCATCCGCACTCACATAGACAGCGCAGGCGAACAGGGAACCGTTAGTTTGGCAGTATTTGAAGCGCTGCAAGCCGAATGGAGCGATCGGCTGATCTTGCAAGCTGTTTCCCTGGTTTCCCTCGACTATTTCCTGACACCCGCCGGCGAAAAATTAGCCGATCGCATTGCCCAAATTGGCGGCATTCTCGGTGGCGTCGCCTACATGAATCCCGATTTAGACAAACAACTCGATCGAGTTTTTGCTTTAGCCAAAGAAAGAAATTTAAACCTCGACTTCCACACCGACGAAAACGACGATCCAGATTCAGTAACACTGCGGGAAGTCGCAAAAACCGCCATCGGCCATGAATTTAGAGGTCAAATTATCTGCGGGCACTGCTGTAGTTTAGCCGTACAACCGCCAGATTTAGTAACAGAAACTCTTGCTTTAGTCAAGACCGCAAATATTGGCATTGTCAGCTTGCCGATGTGCAACCTTTACTTGCAAGACCGACAATCTCAGCGTACACCGCGCTGGCGGGGAGTGACACTGCTGCACGAACTCAAAGCAGCAGGAATTCCCGTTGCAGTTGCTAGCGACAATTGTCGCGATCCGTTTTACGGATTTGGCGATCACGATGTTTTGGAAGTCTTTAATATGGCAGTCCGCATCGCTCATTTAGATATGCCTTGGGAGGATTGGCCGCGCACAGTGACACAGACTCCAGCAGATTTAATGGGATTGCCGAAGTTTGGACGAATAGGAGTTGGTTTACCAGCAGATTTGATTTTGTTTAAAGCGCGGAATTTCAGCGAATTGTTATCGAGAGCGCAGGGCGATCGCACAGTTTTGCGACAGGGCATTAAAATTGATACAACTTTGCCCGATTACCGCGAACTCG
Organism: Microcoleus sp. LAD1_D5; assembly: GCF_036702115.1. Lineage (NCBI taxonomy): Bacteria > Bacillati > Cyanobacteriota > Cyanophyceae > Oscillatoriales > Microcoleaceae > Microcoleus > Microcoleus sp. LAD1_D5. Next base: position 33,300 of record NZ_JAUBSA010000022.1, read on the forward strand.
ATGATTTATTAGCCATTTAAATCTGACATCCTGCACCGATCTCAAGAACAGGCTCTCCGGCCTGTTTCACAAAAGATGAATTTTCTTTCTACTCGTTACTAGGCTCTTCCTGGTAACGTAGCTTCGGACGCTCTGCCTCCAATTTTCTAGATCGCAATGCGAGGCAGAGCCTCTAGATATCGGTTCCCAGGCAGAGCCTAGAAACCAGTTAAACACGCACTATAGATTATCAACCAACGTCCCTTCTCTTTTCTTCCTTCGCGTACTTCGCCTCTTCGCGGTTCGTTCAAAAAAATATCTTTCAACAAGCATTTAGCCTTGCTATCTTGTCAATTTCCCACTAATTTGATATAAATATAAAAGCTAATTCGAGTGAGGATGTTTTAAGTGAAAGCAGTTATTTTATTGTCGGGAGGGCTGGATTCCTCAACGGTTTTGTATCAAGCCAAGGCCGACGGCTGCGAGTGTTACGCTATTTCCTTTGACTACAAGCAAAGACACAGGCGGGAGTTGGAATCCGCAAGGGCGATCGCACTTTCGGCCGGTGTTAAGGCGCATCAGGTGGTAAACTTTGACCTAACGCTTTGGGGCGGTTCCGCTTTGACGGATAATGAGATGGAATTGCCGATCGATCGCAATCTTGCAGAAATGTCTCAAAACATCCCAATTACCTACGTTCCAGCTAGAAATACAATCTTTCTCAGTTTTGCCCTCGCCTACGCAGAAACTCTAGAAGCCGATCGTATTTATATCGGTGTCAACGCTTTAGATTATTCGGGATATCCCGACTGTCGCCTCGATTACATCCAAGCAATGCAGGAAGTATTTCGGTTGGGAACCAAGCAGGGAAGGGAAGGAAATTCTCTTAAGATTGTAACACCTTTGATCGAACTTAAAAAAACAGAAATTATTCAATTAGGCAACAAATTAGGAGTACCTTGGGAGCAAACTTGGTCTTGCTACGCAGGCGGCGAAAATGCCTGCGGCGTTTGCGATTCTTGTCGGCTGCGGTTGGCTGCTTTTGAGGAATTGGGATTAAAAGATCCGGTGTCTTATGCTTAAATATGACTGACGCACCACTGCCCAGAAACCGGGTTTTTTCGAGTCTCTTCGCTTCGCCAGCCGCAACCGTAAAAAATCCGGTTTCTAAGCATCGCAGCGCATCCAGCTAGAATTAATTGAGACTTGGTATATGAATTGTTTGATTTAAAAAGGAGAATTTATATATGAATTATTCGGATTTTGATAGCTTTACTGGATTGGGTAATACCAGATTGATGCAAGCTCGCTTTGCTCAATGTGTTGGCGAGCAAACTGAATTTGGGATGATCTGGATAGATGTAGATGGACTTATATATTTCAACGATCGGTACGGTCATGCTGAAGGTGATGAAAAACTGAAACAGATTGCTAAGTTGATTTGTCAAAATTTACCGGATGGTATTGATGTCTTTAGAGCTGGGGTAGAGGAATTTATTATTATTCTAACTAACTTGAAGATGGCAGAAGTTGTCTTACTAGCAATGCGAATTTGTAAAGCAGTTAATCAGGAGTTTTCTCATCTTCCTCCATTGCGACGATTTTTTAGTATGAGCGATAACAGTTATGTAGAAGTTTATTTTCCCTTGACAGTATCTTGTGGGGTAGCTTTCTATCCGGAACATGGTGTAGATTATTCCACTCTGTATCGGTCAGCAGAGGTAGCAGCAATAAGAGGCGGCAAACGCTTATATGGTGGTGTTGTGGGTGTAGCGATGAATTTATACAGTTCTTGTTTTTTGCCTTCGACGGAGAACAAAACTAACGATTCCCAAATCTAACAAAATCGAGAATAATCGACTTAAACAGTTCGCAGATATTTCCTTGACTTCTTGCTTGAGGAAATACAGCCGTTTGGGGATACTAATTTCGCTATTACCAACGCACATTACGAAAATGTGAAGGTTGGCGATAGCGTTAATTTGCGCCCCAAAGGCCCGACGTTAGATGATTTAGTACGCAGCGACTTCGAGCGAGTAGATTATGTAGGCATTAGCTAAAATATTCTCAACTCGAAAATTTCGCCACACTTCTCAACCCGCTATTCTTTCGCCCTTTTCCCACAACTTCCTCATCCGCTGCTGCAACTGCACTCAAAGCTCGATCGCCCGCAGCCCCTTCCAACAAATGAATTTGAAGTTGATCCAACCGCGGCCCGGACACAGAAACAACAGTAAGTTCCACATTTTCGCCGCACCAAACTTCCCCCACAGCCGGCATTCTTTGCAACTGATAACTCAGAAAACCTCCAATTGTCTGATATTCGTCAGTTACTGGCAAATCCAAATTCAATATTTGATTCACATCATCTAAATTTAACTGCGCTTGAACTAAATAAGTGCGATCGTCCAATACTTGCAAAGCAATTTCTTTACTGTCGGGCGACTCGTAGCTGCGGCCGATAATTTCGGCTATCAAATCCCGCAGTGTAACTAACCCGGAAATGCCACCAAATTCATCTACAACAATCGCAATTTCTTCCGACGAACTCTGCATCAAAGGCAGCAGTTCCCCCAGCAGCATCATCTCCGGCACAAACCTCACGGAACCCATCCAAGTTACAATTGGCGTGTCGGGAGATAGCAAACCTTCAGCTAGGGGTTTCGCAAGTTGTTTGAAGCCAATAATGCCGAGAATGTCGTCTAAAGAATCTCCCGTCACGGGATAGAGGGAATGGTTAGAAATCGCCATTTCGTCGAGCAAAGTTTGAAAGGTTGCCGTCTTGGGAAGTGCGACAATGCTAGGCCTCGGCACCATTACTTCTTCTACCCAAACTTCGCCAAATTCAAACACGTTGTTGAGCAATTCTCGCTTTTCTGCTTCCAAGCCGCTGGATTCGCTGGAAGTAGCTATAATTAATTGCAGTTCTTCCGGAGTAACCGGCCGGTGCCTTAGATCGTATTCGATGCCCGCAAACCGCAAAAGCGATCGAGTAGATTGATTAAGAAACAACACAAAGGGCTTGAACAAACGGGCAATCAATAAACTCGGAGGCCCTAAACTTCTGGCTAGCTGTTCGGAATACAGCAACGCTACAGATTTGGGAAAGAGTTCGCCCAGTACGATTTGCAGGTAAGCTAGCAACAAAAAAGTTACTATTGATATGCTAAAAGAATGGGCGATCGCCGACTTGATGTAAATTGGCAGTGGCAAATAGCCGATCGACATTCTCACTAGCACGGCGATCGTACTTTCCCCAATCCAGCCGAGAGCTAAACTAGAAAGAGTGATTCCCAACTGCATTGTCGATAGCAATCGCTCAATACTTTGCTGCAAAGATTGCACAGTTAAAGCTGCAACGTCGCCAGCATCCACTAACTGATTGATGCGCGATCGGCGTACCGTCACCATCGAAAACTCAGCCGCCACAAAAAAAGCATTAATCGCAATCAGCAACAGCACTGACAGCAACCGCGACAGCACCTCTGTCAAACTCATCGCGGGTAAATCAGATATCTCCTGCACTCTCGCCCCTAAAAGTGACACAATGCTCCCTAAAAAAACTTTCTCGATCAAACCTGAGAAGCCGTCTGCAGGTTTGGTCTTCTTTTATTTTACTTCGCCACTGGAATGCCAGATATTTGCAACTGAAGTTTTTGACCTGGATAATCTGTCAGCGTCAACGAAACTTCCTTAGCATTTTCCAGCAAAGCTGTGGGAATACTTACCGTACCGTAATACACCTGCCCGTTGGGGGGCAATTCCGCCGGCAAATCCTCGGCAGTCGCGCTCAGGGCCCGGCCACGATCGTCAGTGACGTTCAAGAAACTGTAGAGAAACCTCACAGCTTGGGAGCCTTCATTTTTCATGCTCACGTCTAGCAGCATGGAATTGTTGCGCTGACTGGCCGCGCTTACCTCCAGGGTTATTCCCCCGTCGCGACTGTTCAGGGGAAACTTGGCGCTGGCATTTTGGGCAGCCGGTTTTTTTGCTGCGGCTGGTTTAGAGCTTGCCTTGTCTGTTTTAGTATTTGCCCCGGCCGTTTTTTCTGGATCGCGACCTTCTACCCGTGCTTTGACGGTTGTGAGAATGTCTTTTTCTTTCAAAATGCTCACTTGGTCTTTGCTAGCCGTCGTTCCCGGCTTGCCGCTGCCCGCATTGTTGCTGGGACGAACATCGGGTTGAGTCGTTCCTTGCAAGGCTTCGCGGCCTATAGTAAATCCCCAAACAGAACTCGTCACGCCTGCTCCAAACATTAGAGCGAGCAGAATTAGAGTCAGCACTACCGTCGAATTCACTGCCATTGCCTATAAGTTTATGCCGAGTCGTAGAAACTGCTTTGTCCGGTCGATCGGCTCCAGCACATTGGCTAACAGGCGATCGGGACTCAGCAGATCTAAAGATTTTGATTTTTGTTCTCTAGTTCTAGCACGGACTGAGAAATTATGTTATAATTCATTTTGAGTTAGGTCGAAGAAATCGATTTAACGGCAGTTGGCCGAGCGGTTTAGGCAGCGAACTCATAATTCGCCCCAGGCAGGTTCAACTCCTGCACTGCCGATTTAAAATTAATCATGACGCTCCGCGCTCTGGCTAAAAACCAGGTTTCTTCCCAGATACCAGTCCTGGACGGATGGGGGCTAGAAACCCGGTTTCTACGAAAAATTTGCGCCAAGTAATGAAAAATATCCGAATAAACCTGGTTTGTGAGGTCGCAAGTGCGATCGTAAACTAGAAATTTGGTCGATCGCGATCTGTTAAGCTCGCACTGCAGTCGGAAAATTATTATTCTGATGCCAAGGTCAACGATATCAAGGCTTAATCAATTCCACATTATATCCGCTCGCTCCTGAGATGGGGGGCGCTACGCGGGGACGATCGTACTGCACTCCAAAAATTATTATTCCGATGCCAAGGTCAAGGATATCAACCCTTAATTAACTCCACTCCGTCGCGCCCGTCGAGTTCTTGAACGTAAACCTTAACTTGTTCTTCCTTTGCAGTCGGCAACTTTTTACCCGTAAAATCTGGCTGAATCGGTACTTCTCGGTGGCCACGATCGACTAATACCGCCAACCAAATTTTCTCCGGCCGCCCGTAATCATTTACCGCATTCAAAGCCGCTCGACTCGTTCTGCCTTTATATATAACGTCATCTACCAAAACCACAGTTTTGCCCGTCAAATCGAAAGGAATTTCTGTTTTAGCCGGTGTCCGCATTGCAACTCGATCCAAGTCATCTCGGTAAAAGGTAATATCCAAAGCGCCCACGGGTACTTTGACTTGTTCGAGGACTTCAATTTGATCGGCCAAAATTTGAGCTAAAGGCACTCCTCTACTATGAATGCCCAACAGCACTAACTCCGAGGGGTTCCCTGATTTTTCGACAATCTGGGAAGCGACGCGGGTGAGAGTGCGCCTCACTTCATTAGGGGATAAAATTTGGATAATTTTAGTCATTGTTTGCTGCGAGCTAATTGTTGGCTGTGGGCGGATAGAACAATTTTAGATTTTAGATTTTAGATTTTAGATTTACTTTACAGATGAATTTGGGGGTTTGAACAAAGGTCAAAACTTTTTTTTGCTTTTGTCGGTGGCCGATCTCTGTCTGCTGCAGGACTTACCTCGAACCGATGAAAAGCAGATGCTGCGATTGCTTGGCTGAGGGCGAACAATGACAGAAATACGTTATTTATGCCTCCTGGACTGTTCGGCTGAGGTCATCAGTTAGTGGCTCAAACCTAATAAGGTATAAAAAAGCAATGATAGTCCCAACCAAATCAGAAAGCAATACCGAGTTAATTGCAATGCTTGGCAAATTAGCTGCGCTGTGATAGGGTAAACCTGCTCGCCTAACAGGGGTTTGTGTTTGAGAACTCCGCGATAGGAATTGGTACCTCCTAGTTGCACTCCCAAGATGGCGGCGTAAACGCACTCGCTCCAACCGGAATTGGGACTGGCATCTTTAACAGCATCTCTCTGACAAATCTGCCAAATGTAAATCGGTTTGCCAGATATAACGGCTAAAGTAATCACTGTTAGCCGGCAAGGAATCCACGTCAGCACGTCTTCTAGTTTGGCGCTAAACCATCCTAAATCTGTGTATGGCGGTTCTTTGTAGCCGATCGTAGAGTCTAATGTGCTGGCTGCTTTGTAAGCGATCGCCAAGGGGACTATAGCACTCGCCCACATCGAGTTAGGATCGATCGGCGAATCGGTAACACTTAATAATAGATGCGGCAGACCGAACCCAAGTAAGGCATAAAATAGCGGTGCTGTCACACCATCGACTGCATTCTCTGTTACAGTTTCTAACAATGCTCGCAGAATTTCTGGCTCGGATAAGTTTTCGGTATCCCGGCCGACGTAAAGGCTCAACCGTTCTCGCGCCTTGACTAAATCTCCAACATTTAAAGGTGCTAGCACATCCTCCGCAGCCGCCCTCAAACTGCGACCTGCAAAACAGCTTGCCAGCAAAATGGTCTGTAGGGCAATACCTAAAAGAGGATGCACCCAACTAGCAGCTTGGACGATCGACCAACTGACAGTATAACTGCCTAGAATCAGCCCGATCGCTAGTATTGTACCAGCACATCGTAGCAGCAGTTTGTGCTGCTCGCCAGCGGGACGATCCGCTGCTTCAGGCATTTTGCCTGCGGAATTATTCCATATATTAAAGACAAGTCGAGTATAGCGGTCGATCGCCCAACCCATCGCCTGCACGGGATGTGGCCAACCCCAAGGATCGCCGATCGAATAATCCAACACCGCAGCTAAAATCAAAACAGGAAATTCATCCGGCATCATTATATATTGTGTCAAACTTGATAGTCCGTCAATCGATTTTAGATTTTAGATTTTAGATTTTAGATTAAAGAATTGAAGAAAGCGACCCCACCGATCAATCCGGGGACTTGCGATGGGGAGCGAGGAGCTTTTTTCTCGCTCCACGGATGAATAGGGGGGCCCGAACCATCTTCCTTGATTGTCACAGCAGGATCTCTCGCCGCAGAGAGCAGATTTTAACTCCTGCTACCCTTGCGGACTTGGATTTTTTGAGGGGCGATTTTATAGTAGAAGGAAGAAGGAAGAAGCAATAAAGGCAAGGGTTTGAGCAATTCAAAACCTCATCATCAGGCGTGGTTGCTATAACTGCTGAGATTACTTTAGTCGCGAAGCAAGTGTACATTCTGCTCCCAATTAACACCGTCAAAGGGTAGGATCTGAAAGTGTTCGATGGCATCTGAGTCAAGACAGCGGACGTTGACATCGAATTGATCGGGATGCGATCGGGGGCGATAGAACGAGTGAATGCCGCAAATTCGGCAGAAAGTATGTTGAGCAGTTCCTGTATTAAATGTATAGGTTGTCAAAACATCTTCGCCACTGAGCAAGGTAAAACGTTCCGGTGGCACAATGAGATGCAAAAATCCCTTCTTTTTACAGATAGAGCAGTTGCAATCAGATGCTTCGTGTTTGTCAACGGCGACACGGAAGCGGACAGCTCCGCAGTGACAGCCGCCAAAGTAGGTAACAAGTGTTGCGTCCATGTGTGATTGCTGCCGATCGAATGAATGAACTTACCATTTAAATGATAAAGCTAGTTTCTTCCCCAAGAGCCGCTTGCCAACTGCGGACATCATAGTATAAGTCTTCGAGGGAAATAGTGTACAGCGCTTCGGCAAGTTTTTTGTGCAATCGGTTCCACAAACTGAATGTTACCCAGTCCTCTGCTTGCGTCGAGTCGGGAAAATGTCGAGGTAAAGGTTCAATAGTTTCACCTACAGCCTCTAAGATTTGTCCTAAAGAGATTTGAGCTGGCTGGCGGGCTAATTGATATCCTCCTTGAGAACCCCGAACAGATTGGACTAAACCGGCTCGTCGCATTTCAATCAGCAATTTTTCTAGATACGGAGCCGGTAACTCCTGTCGCTTCGCTATCGATTTCACCGATGTCGGGCCAAAGCGAGGTTGCAAACTTAGATCCAGTAATGCTTTGACACTGTAGTGTCCGCGTGTGGTTAACTTCATGGGATTTTAAGAGCGGGGCAAATATTCAGCTAGCTGATAGCTGATAGCTTATGCTACCGAGTTTAGAGATTGCTCGCACCGGTTGCAGCTACTCCTCAAGAAAGACTGCAGGTTGTTAAAAATATTTAGATAATAGTGGTTAACAATTGAGCCGATCGGTGTAATATGGTTTTACGACCAGCTATAAAGCTAAAGTTTCTTGGTCAAACCAAAAACCAACCGAGAAAAAATCCGTACACCAGTTGAATATTTCAGGACTCAGTAAATGGCTAAAAAGAAAAATATCGAACCCCTTGAAGGCGAAGATCTGATCAAAAAGGTCAAAGACCTAGAGAACCTTACCAAGGAAGAAAAAGCTAGAGCCTGTGGCTACTACACCGTTACCAAGAACGGCGTAGAACGGGTCAACATGATGAAATTCCTGAATGCGCTGATTGATGCAGAAGGCATTCAGCTAGACGGGAAGCAAAACGGCAATGGACGCGGCGGACGCTCTGCCAGCTATCGGATTAGCGTTCAATCTAACGGCAACTTACTGATTGGCGCTGCCTACACCAAACAAATGGAACTCCAGCCGGGAGATGAATTTGAAATCTCTCTGGGACGCAAGCACATTCACCTGCGCCAAATTGATCGAGAAGAAGAAGAAGTATCTTAGGCCTTTACGACTTGCTTTGACTTCTTGCTTGAACTGGTTGGTTTGACTTCAAGCATTGACTGCAAGCAGAGAGTTGGCTCTGAAATCTTTCTGTGAGCCTAAAACAGTATGGCTTCTATAGATGGCAATGGCTCGACAAAAGCCACTGCCACCACTTTATATTTTGCGAGGATACCTATTCTCGCCCCTCGCTATATCCGTTTGGACAAGCGGGGGATTTTCCGCGTAGCTGTTAAATAGAAGTTCGGCAAGGGAGCATCTCAATGAAAGCAGCTAAGCCCAAAATTGGAGTTAGGAGCCAGGAGCCAGGAGGAAAGAGTCAGAAGGAAGAAAGAAGGAGCCAGAAGAAGTGTTTTTACAAATATGAGATGCTCCCTTCGGCAATGGATGGTGTAGCAGATTTAACAGATGTAACGGATGGATGTTTGGCAGCCGATTATGTACGTGATTGAACCGATGTAACGGATGAACCGAAGAGGTTTCCAGGAAGCATTAGGTTTGGTTGAGGTAGGAAACCCACCACAGCAAGAAAATGGCGGAGGTATTCTCAGCTAACAGTGCGTCATACCCGTTGAAAAAAAGAATGCAACTGTAGCGAAGCTCGAAAGCACGAGCTTGATCATTCATTCCAACTTATTTAACCTAAAATCTAAAATCTAAAATATAAAATTGTATGTGTCTGTGTGGGAGGTGTTTTGAGGACAAGCAAACAGCCTCGATCGCCCGTAAGTGAAATTACAGGCTGGAACAGTTAAAGCGTTAGGGAGCAATTAGTCACCAGCCTATGCCGTTGCCGGGATTCGCGAACAAAACTTCTCAACACCAAACAAAAATCCTCCTGCGTCGCCTTCTAGTGGCCTCTTTTGTCCTGCAAATCGTAGCAGCAGTGGGGATTGTCGGGTATCTGTCATTTCGCAACGGAGAAAGAGTAGTGGAAGAGTTCGCGCAGAAATTGATCGCAAAGACGGGTAAGAGAGTTGAAGAAAAGCTAACTGCTGTTGTTGAAAATACCCACTGAGTAAATCAACTTAACGCCGAAGCGATCGACCGTGCTGAATTAAACTTACAGTTAGAAATGCCCCAGCCTCGGGGAGAAAAGTTCCTTTGGTAGCAAATGCGATCTTTTCAAAGCATTCAGTGGATATCCTTCGGTACAGGAAAATCAGGAGAATATCTCGGCAGTTGACGCAACCACATCGACAACAGCTTGCCAATTGTCGCAGCTAACAAGTCTACCAACTCTCCCAACATATACTAAGCTACAGACAGCCTAGGCACTCGCACCGCTAAATTAAAGGCAGAACCGGCAACCTACGATGCCGCCCTCCGCCCCTGGTACAAAGAAGCTGTCGCAGCGAACCAACAAAGCGATTTGGACGAGTATTTATCGAGGTTTTACTCCTGGGACTGTTTTTATTGCTGCCAGCCAACCGATTCGCGATCGAAATGGTAAAGTGCTCGGAGTTAGTGCAGTAGACTTTTCGCTCTTGGGTCTTCAGCAATATCTCGATCGCATCAAGCTTAGCAAAACGAAACAAATTTTCGAGATCGAACGATCGGGCTTGCTGGTGGCCAGTTCGAGTCAAGAATCACCCTTTAGAAAGATGTCGGGAAAGCAGCAACGGCACTGGCTGAATGTTTGAGACAGCCAAACTCCTGTCATTCGCACCGCACCTAAATATTTATACGGACACTTCGGGGGCTTTGGCGACATTAAGCAGCGACAACAACTGAAATTTAGCCGAGACTGGGAGGAATATTTTGTGGAAGTGCTGGCGTTTTCTGATGTTTACGGTTTGAAGTGGCTGAGGGCGATCGCAGTTCCCAAATCCGATTTCCTGGGGGAAATTAACAGAAATACCAGACTACAATTTTACTTGGTTTGGTGGCGCTGCTGCGACCATAGTCGTGAGATGGCGTAACGTCCTCGCTCAGATGCTCAATACATTATGATAATTATAATTATCATGCTTGATTTGCAGCTAATAATTTAGTGTTTCACTTGGCTTTTCTCCAGCTACAGTTAACCCCCCCGATCGCCCTTTTGGTAAGGGGAAATCGAGGGGGTTAACTATTATACGATTTTCGACTGAAGAATGGGGAATGACTGAGAACTACCAGAGTTTGAAGCACGGCGCTACAGTTGCGTTTTTTGGGGGAAACTGGTGTTATTTGTCAAGTATCTGAGGATATTAAGCAGGGTTCGCTTCGGCTCGTCTTTGCAACAAGCGGGCAATTTCAGCTTTTTCTACAAGTCCGACAAGGACACCATTTTCGCGAATGACGGGTAGTTCTTGTACTTTGAGTTGTTCTAGGAGGGTGACGACTTCGAGGAGGGATAATTCTGGTTTGACGGTGGTGGAAAACTCGATCGGCTTCAGGAGTTCTTTCACTAAAACTTCGGGCCAGTGTCCAGTAGGAATGGTTTTGAGGTCGTCAAGGTCGATCGCCCCTACCAATTGTCCGGCATCATCTGTTGCCAGGAACCTGCGCCAGGTTTGAGTGCTACCGATCACGTAGTTGTTGGCAAATTCTCTGAGGGACAAGTCTTGGGAGACGATCGGACTTTCGGCGGTCACAGCATCTGCGGCTGTCAATCCTGCCAGTTTATTTTGGACTGTGGCATATTGGGCAGATTGACCGGCATTTTGCAGTAAGAACCAACCGATTACTAGATTCCAAATATTGCCGAATATGCCTGTAGCAATGGCAATCCAACCAATTATTTGACCGACGCGGCTAGCAAAAATTACGCCTTTGTAAGGGTTGCCGGTAATTTTCCAGACGATCGCTTTGAGGATGTTGCCGCCGTCCAGGGGCAAACCGGGAATTAAGTTAAATAAGGCTAGAACTAAGTTGATGGAAGCTAAAAGTCCGACGATGGCCGCTGCGGGGCCTGTGAGACCAGCACCGATGCCGATCGCTGTTAACAAACCGGATAACAATAAGCTGACCAACGGGCCTGCAATGGCTACCCAAAATGCTTCGGCTGGGGTTTTGGATTCTCTTTCTAAATTAGCCAGTCCGCCAAACAGAAATAGCGAAATCGATTTCACGCCAATTCCCTGTTTGATGGCTACCCAACTGTGTCCTAATTCGTGGGCTAAGACGGAAGCAAATAACAGTAACGCTGTGAATAATCCCAGCATCCAGGGCGCTACAGGGCCCAATGTGGGAAACAGGGCAGCTAATGCGCCGCCGTACTGCCAGGTTACTAAACCCAGAACTAAAAACCAAGATGCGTTGACAAAGAAGGGAATCCCAAACAGGTTGCCGACGCGAAATGTACCGTTCATAATGGCTACCTCTAATTTTACGAATGAGAGGTTTTTCTCTCTGTCTCCTTATCGTAACGAAACGTAACGGCGATGTTAATGCTTCAATTAGGGTGTTATCCGTCTGTGGAGGTTCGGTTTGCGGAATAATCAACGCCGACTGCGGTTTGGCCCGCTAGGGGTTAAAAATCCTTATCTCAAACCGGAAGTCCTCGCTATCAGGCTTGAGGAGGATATCTGTTTTAGTTTTCTGTTTTAATTTTCAGCCGGTTTTAACCGAATGCAAGCTTTGAGACGGAGAATTAATTGCCGGCGGACTATTACACCTGTAGCAAGAGCTCAGTTTCAACCCACTTTAGCTATAATGACTTACCTTAAGAATAGTTTTAGTGCTAAGAATTATGCCAGAATCCTTTTTGCTCGGTCGGCTGCTGCTGCAATTCAACAGCGAAGCCGCTGATATTATTACAGACTTATCCGCTGTTGCTTTAACTCCCGATGGCAATTTGTGGGTGGGTTCCGATGAAACGACTTCGCTCGAGCGTTTGTCGCCTGTCGCGCCTCATATTTTTGGAGAACATCAAAGATTTGCGATCGCAGATTTTATCGATCTACCTGGAAAATCCGAAATCGATATCGAAGGAATGGATTTCAACAGCGATTATCTTTGGTTGGTCGGTTCTCACAGCACAAAACGCAAGAAAACTAAAGGTAAAGACGCAGACAAAGACATTGAAAGATTAGCACAAATCGAGACTGAGGTCAACCGCTATTTGCTGGCGCGTATTCCTATGAAAGACGGGATTTTGTGCGAGTCAATTTCCCCTTCAAACAATCCCGAAAGCGAACAGAAAGCGGGATGTCTTCAGCGGACAGAAACAGGCAATTTGCTGACAGACGCGCTCAAAGATGACAGCCACCTCGGCTTGTATTTATCTGTGCCGATTCCGAGTAAAGAAAATGGCTTTGATATTGAAGGGTTGGCGGTGCGGGGTGATCGCATTTTGCTCGGTTTGCGGGGGCCGGTGCTGCGGGGTTGGGCGATAATTTTAGAAATAGAAGTTGAAGAGGCAGAACCGGGAGTTTTAAGGCTTAAGGAAATTGGGGAAGGAGGGAAATTGTACAACAAACATTTTGTTGATTTGAACGGTTTGGGGGTGCGAGAATTGTGCTGGAACGGGGAAGATTTGATTGTTTTAGCCGGGCCGACGATGACTTTATCGGGGGCGACGAGGGTTTTTCGGTTGAAGGAAATTTTAGGGCGATCGGGCGACAGTATTACTGAACAAGATGGGGGAGATTTGGAGGTATTGTTTGACTTGCCTTTTAAGGTTGGTACGGACAATGCTGAGGGATTGAGCCTGTTTCCATATTTGGGGGAGGAGAATTCGCTGTTAGTGGTTTACGATTCGCCGGATGCGGGGAGAATGGTGGAAGAAAATGCTATTCTTGCTGATGTTTTTAAATTAGGTTCGTAGTAGTATGGTGCGTCATAACGGGAGATATTTGGGATAATTAATCACCCATGAACTGACGCACCCGGCGATTAGGAAGGTGCGTCAGATGTAATTTTTCCGAGAATTAATTAGACATGAACTGACGCACCCTACAAGTGGGGTTAATTGTCGATCGCATCCCTTCGCCGCTGGCTGTAGCGTTTCAATTCATCAATTAAGTGAGTATCGTTAGAAGCTGTTCTCGCACCCGCTTCCGCCGCCCAACGCTTCAAATCTTCAATTTGCGATCGCGCGATCGCAGCTAAAGGTACTGTATCCTCGATCGACCTCAAAATATCCTCCGTCATCAAATCCCGCCGCTGTCCGTTGACAAAAGTGCCAAAAGCCCGATATAACCCATCTATTACGACTTGCTCGATTTCTGCACCGCTAAAATTCTCAGCGCGTTTGGCCAAAACCGCCAAATCAAACTCGCGCAATCTAGTTGGCCGCAAACGCTGCAAATGCACTTTAAAAATATCTTGCCGTTCCGATTCTGAGGGCAAATTTAAAAAGAAAATTTCATCAAACCTGCCTTTTCTGAGCAACTCTGCAGGCAAAATCCTGACGTTATTTGCAGTTGCGACAATAAACACCGGACTGGTTTTTTCCTGCATCCAAGTAATCAAACTGCCGAATACCCGGCGCGAAGTTCCCGAATCGCCGTCGCTGCCGCTGATAATGTTGCCGAAGGCTTTATCTATTTCATCGATCCACAAAACGCAAGGTGCGATCGCCTCTGCTAATTGTATCATTTGCCTGACCCGACTTTCGCTCTCCCCGACCACGCCGCCAAACAATCTCCCAGTATCCAATCGCAACAGTGGCAAACGCCATTCTGAGGCTATTGTTTTCGCAGATAAAGATTTGCCCGTTCCTTGAATTCCTACTAACAAAACTCCTTTCGGATTCGGTATGCCGTAGCGACGCGCTTCGTCAGTAAAAGCATCTTGCCGCATTTTTACCCACTGTTTCAAATTCTCCAATCCGCCCACACTTTTTAGGGATTCTCTGGAGTTAAAAAACTCCAAAATTCCAGTTTGGCGAATTGCTTGCTGTTTTTCCTCCAAAACTCCGTCAATATCGGACTCGTTAATTTGCTGTTTGGCGGCCAAAGCTTTAGCCAAAACCCGCCCGATTCGAGCCCGGCTCAAACCTTGACAAGCTTTAACCAACTGTTCCCTTGCTAAACCGCTAACTTGCAACTGTTGCGGCTTTTCCACAACGTGGGAAATTAAACTGTCGATTTCTTGCACGTTGGGCAAAGGAAAATCAATTACTGTGACTTCTTCTTTCAATTCCTCCGGCAATTCCAGCGTGTGAGAAGTAAGAACTATAGTTTTTTTGCTGCGCTTCAATTCCCGCGTTAAGTTCCGCAATTCTCGCACTACCGCCGCGCTTTTTTCGCTGTATGGATATTTCAAAATAGGGTGCAAATCCCGCAGTACAAATATGGTATATTCTTCAACAGCAGTTTTGCTGACGCGATCGAGCGCCGCCATTACCGAACCTTTCCCAGAACCGTTATCCTCCCAGCCCCGCACGAGATCCCAGAACAACACCCGGCGCGCGGGAGTTACTTGCAGCGCTACTTGGGCAATTACGGCTTCGACCGGTTCCTCCTCCGCGCCGACAATGTACAGCAGCGAATAGCGGGCGCGAATCATCAAATCTAGTCGCTTTACCAGTGCCTCGAAATGGTTGTTTTTACTGCCATTGACGACATCTAATGCTTGGGAGTTGGGGTAATTTTCTGTCATTTTAGGGGATATTTTAGAGGTAAATTCAACTTTATTAAATATTTTGTTCGCAGTCAGGATTTTAGTCTTTAAAATGATTTCACCCAACTAAAGGTTTGTAGTAAGGATGTTAGTCCTTAACAACTATTTAAGCGGACTAAATTCCGTACTGCAAACGTTAAAATTATAACAGCCTAGTAGGCAGTTGACTACTTAGCAACTTTTCGAGCTTGTTTCACCATTTCAATGAGAGTGTGGTGAGCATCTTCGGCGTCTTTTAAAGTGCGATCGAAATTTACTCTGACGGGCACTGTTTCGTCGTTGACTTTAGCGGTTAAATCCATGCCGTTGGCATCAATAGCGAGCATTTGAGCTTCTGTTGCCTGCGGTTGGTCGCCAAATGCTTGAGCATATAGCACGACAGCACTAGCGTGGTCTTCGTTCATGTGAGTGCAGATGCGATCGCTAATCTCAGTAGAAAACGGTTCTGACATGGGGAGATTCCTCAGATGCAATATCGATCGATTGTACTGCAAATCGGAGTAGACAAAATACTTCGCAATTTGCTAATATGAAATTCAAATGATTTTAGCGAAAGTCCAATCGATGCGTAAATTTGTTTGTTATCGAGGAACTGTACGCACGTTATCTCTCAATCAGCACTCAGGAAATTCTGGGAAAAGTATCCTGATGCCGAAACAAGTCTGCGCTCTTGGTACAAACTAGCAACTACAGCAGAGTGGTCAAATTTAGCTGAAGTGAAAGCAGTTTTTTCCTCAGCCGATAGAGTTGGCAACTTTACTGTCTTTAACATCAGAGGTAATAACTACAGACTGATTACCTTCATAGATTATGAATATCGACCTAAAAAGGTTTTTATTCGAGCTGTACTTACCCATGAAGAATATGATGAAGAGCGATGGAAAAAAGACCCGTGGTATCAATAATAGATAATGTTCTACTTTCTTAATATTGCATAGTCACATGAAAAACTCTAGCGCTTATATCGAACTACTCAAAACATTTCCGCCGCGACCCATAACTGCTGAGGAGGAGTTAATGGCAACTCAAGAAGCGATCGACTCTTTGTTGGATAAAGGCGAACTAACTCCCGACGAACGCGACTACCTCAACGTACTGGGAACCCTTGTTTATGAGTACGAGCAAACTTTAGAACCCATACCTGACATTTACGGAGTAGAACTGTTAAAGGCTTTAATAGAAGAATTTGAACTCAGACAAAAAGACCTAGTTCCTATTTTTAAAACCGAGTCTATTGTCTCTGATATCCTCCGTGAAAAGCGCCAACTTACAACCGAACACATACAAAAACTTGCAGAGTTTTTCTGCGTCTCACCAGCTGTTTTCTTTCCGCTGCATCCAGTTCAAAAAACTGCTTGAAATTCAAGCGAGCGTTTGGGGCGGCCTGGTTTTAATAAAAATTTGGGTAATGCTATGAAAAATTTCTGTTGCATAGCTTTTCATAATTAATATTATTACCTCCACCCATCCCACGGACTAACCTCAATCACCCCAGAGGGTTTGAACACTACCTTATATTGAGAAAAATGCTGATTTTTACCAGCCTTACAAAAGGAAGAAAGAGGAACTTCTTGAAGAAAATTACCCGCTGCTTGGTTCAGAGGCTGACAATCTATAATTCCCCCTTCTTCATCCACGGCAACCCGATAAACTAATGAAGTGCTGAAGGTAGGAGTCGAGCGCCAACTCTTGTCAATTTGGTCGTAAACTTTCCGGTTCAACTGTGCAATTTCACCGGGGGAGATAATTTCAGAAGGTGCTGCCTCTACCTCTGGTGCTGGAGAGTTAACCTGAGTCGCAATCGGGACAGATACAGGCCAAAGCTTAATAGTTTCATCTCCGCTACCGCTGGCTAAAACACTATCTTGAGAGCTAAAAGCAACTGACCAAACTGGCTTAGAATGCTCCGCAAAATTTGTCATCAGTTCGCCTGTTTTCAAGTTCCACAGCTTGATACTTTTGTCGTAGCTGCCACTAGCTAAACCCTGTCCATCCTGGCTAAAAGCAACTGACTGCACCGGGCCGGAATGCCCTGTTAATGTATGCAGAACTTTGCCATTTGTAAACTGCCACAGCTTAACAGTTTTATCCGCACTGCCACTCGCTAAAGTTTTGCCGTCAGGACTGAATGCAACTGAGTTCGCCGGCCCGGAATGCCCAGTCAGGGTGTAATTGCCGCCATCATCAAGCCACCAAATCTTGATAGTTCCATCCTCGCTGCCGGTTGCTAAAATTTTACTGTTTGGGCTAAAAGCGACAGATTGAATCCAGTCTGTATCTGGAAGTGTGCGGAGTAGTTTGCCATCGGAAAAATTCCACAATTTTACAGTTTTGTCGGTACTGCCAGAAGCGAGTAACCTTCCATCAGGACTGATACTTATTGCCTTGACATCATCCGCATGACCTTTCAAGGTATTGATGAGTATGCCAGTTTTGAGATTCCACAATTTAATCCGGTTATCCCAACTCCCGCTAGCCAGAAGATTGCCGTCAGGACTAATGGCGAGGGATTCAATTGCATCGGTATGTGCTTTTAAGGTGTAAAGTAATTTGCCGGTTTGCAAGTTCCAGATGTTGATAATGCCGCCATAACAGCCGCTGGCTAAAGTTTTGCCGTCTGGAGTGAGTGCGATCGCATAAATCCACCCAGAATTATCTTTAAAACTGCTAGAATATTGAGTAAACAGCCCTGATTTAAACTGCGATACAGTTGTTTCCAATTCCGCAAAATACCGATACAAGCCGATGCCCGCCGCAGTTACAACTGCTGTTAAGGTCAAGGCTAAGGTTTTCCATTTAACTGCTTTTGATATCATAAACATGACCTCCAAAACTCAGTTTAGGTAAAATAAATTTCCAGATTTCAATTCCACAAAATTATCGCGGAGGTGTCGGCTGGATTCTCACTTTGAGAAATGCTATCCAACACTTTTATTTAGCACTGTTACTTTGTCGGCGGTTGGCTTATGTTTTTGTGGTCTAGATTGGCGCTGAATCCAGGTGCGGCAGAGGAATAAAACTATTATGGCGGTTATAGCTGCAATTCCAACAGGGGTTAAATATGTCCAGTGATCGGCCATTTTATCCCAGATATGCCAGGTTACTAAAAACATAGCAAGGTAAGTGAGACGCTGCAATTTTTTCCAATTTTTCTTAAGTCTTTTCACGCTCCAATCGTTAGAGGTGATAGCCAAAAGAGTAAAAATAATGAATGTTGCTACTCCCTGGAAGTAAACAAAATAAGTTTGGATATCAAAGATATCAAAATTTCTTTGTTTGAAAAAGATGAATCCGTGAAATACCGCTAAAAAGAAAGAGAGGAGACCTATGAGGCGGCGATATTTCAGCAGCCACTGGGGAAAGCCAGTTTTTCTTGTGAGAGGGAAAACAATTATCAAATTTGTGGGAAGCAGTGTGAGAATATAGGCTGTTAAGGCAGCGAATCCCAGGAGACTCGCTTGAGAAAATGTATCTAAATTCACCGTTGAAAATTGCATAACTTACTCTCACTGCTAAGTAGCTAAACTCCAATTGAAGCTAGGCTAGCCTTTTGAAATTGCAATGTCAATTAAGTTTTAAGCTTATAACACTTATTCGCAAAAATAGCTGGTTAAAAGTTGAGTTTTTACCTATAAAAAAAGGTCAGCTAATGCTGACCTTGGGTTGAGGAGGTTACCTGAACTTTTGGCTAGGTATTGCGCCCAACTACAAACGGGTAATACCCCCTTTCAATAACAGAGGACGGAAGTTCTCGCTCCAAACTGCACAGCCTAACTAAAAGAGCCAGGGTCAAATGGCAATTTATCAAATCGCGAATCACTATCCGTCTCAGAATTAGCAACAGGGCAATTAGCGCCAGATGCCGGCGGCTTTGCTGAATGCACCTTGGCTACCAGTAACTTGGCGGCCGGTTCCGATTTCTGTAGGTTAACTACAGGTAACTCCCCGCCATTTTCTCCATTTTTGCTCGTTTGATTCCACATCATCATTCCCAGCAAACCATCAACTAAACCGCCGCCGCTACCGTTGCCTGTTACCGCAACATCCGGCACAACTCGCACGTTGCGATCGCCTATAATTTGCATTAACTGCAAAGCCGTATAACCTGAACCACCCAAAGCCACAACACCCGCGCGATAAGCTTCAGCTTGAGCATTTCCTTTCACCCGAATCGACTCAGCTTCGCCTTGAGCTTGTTTGACCTGAGAATTGGCTTTCAACTCAGAAATCTTAACACCTTGCTCAGATTTCACCATCTCTTGCTGAATCTCAGCCAAAGCAGTTTCCCGCACCAATTGTTGCCGCTGAGTTTGTGCTAATTGCTGCACCTCATAAGTCTTGCACTGTTCCTCAGCAATTTTGCGATCGGTTTGAGTTTGCATCAACTCTCCCGGCGGCAAAATATCCCCGATTAAAGTATCAATTGCCGGCACGTCGTAGGTACGCAAAGCTGCTTTGATATACTCGGCGGCTTCCGCTTGCCTGCCACTTCTTGCCGATAGAAAATCTAATACAGAATAAGCTTGAGCAGAATTGCGGAAATAATTCCCAATAGTCGGCTGCAAAACGTGGTCTACTAAATTCTGCATCGAACCGACGCGGGAAATCACTTTTGGAGCATCCAAAGCGCCGACGTGAATAATCTGAGCTACTTCTAAATCAAAGGCAAAACCGTCTTGAGAACGCACGGTTAAAGACGAAAGTTTAGAATCGTAACTGTGCCTTTCTGTTTTACCCGACCAATTCAATACTATATTAGTAGTCGGCACTAACTCTACTTTCAAAATGGGAGTATTCAGAGGATGTTTGCCCGGATAAAGAGGAGTCACCCACACCCCTTTATTGCCCACATTTACTAAATTTCCGTGAGTGAAAGCAGCACCGCTCACATCTTCCGAGGTTTTTCCGACATAGGAAATAACCGCGCCGACATAGCCGATCGGGATTTCGGTCATCGCCACTTGGTCAACCCCGACAAACCAAGGATTTAAGTTCCACGAACCGGAAAGCAAAACCTGTTCCTGTAAACCGCGCCGCCCGCCGGCGGCGATAAATTTTTGCGCGTTTTGGAAGTTGTCGTGATTCGGGATAATCGGGCCGGCAATTTCGCCATCTTGAATTGGAACGCCGTCAAAAGTTGTGACAATTCCCACTTTATCTGGGGCAATTCTGTACAGCTTTAATTGTTCGGCTGTCATCCCGTGTTTGGCAGCATTAGCCGCTGTAATTACTGTAAATAATGCTGTATTAATTCGATAGCTACCGCCAGTCAAGATGCCGCGTTGTCTACCTTTTTCGCCGCCGCCTTTGAGGAATTGGCGAGCATCTTGAAAGTTGTCACAGTCTGTGATTTGGCCGAGGATGCGCTGTGGGGGAATTGACTGACCACCTGCTGCAATAATTAAACCAATTTCACCTTGGGGAACTACAGTCAGAGACTCTTTGCGAACGTTGTACTGCAAAGGCCAATAACCCCAGTGCCAACCGGGGGGAAAGTATCAGCTTGATATCCAGCTTCTCCGTTTAAGGCAATTAAATCTCCGGGCGGTAAAGACTTGCCGCCGAAGCTAAACTTTTTACTGACAATGCCAACTTCGCGATCGCCAATTACCACCAATCCGCCCAAAAATAGTGGCAGCACCAGAATAATGATCATACCGCCGATCGCGATCGGGATAAATCCGCCCGGATCGAGCTGCATTGTCTGCACGGGAACAGTGCTCCGCAACTGCCCTAGCTGCCAGCTAGAATCATGTTTTGCGGCTAGCTGAGTCGAGGTTTGATTTGGGAGGGGGATATTGCTAGTGGCTAATACCGGCGAGGGTTTCAAACTGCTAATTGCACTAAGAGCTAAGGCCGCCGAAACAGCGGCTGCTAAATGTTTTAAAACCCGGACTTTGACTTGAGACTTGGACAAAAATGAATAAAGCATTTTTTTGATCTGGGCTAATTTGTCCTATGAGATCCAGCTTAGCCTTACTAAAAAGTTTTTAGATAAAACTTAAGGTCTTATTTATCATTATTTGCCCTCATAATAGTCATATTTCTCAGTAAAAATACTTATAATTAAACTACAGGCTGACAATCCCCCGTTTTAATGCGGAAATCGCGGCCTGCGTGCGATCGCTAACTCCTAATTTGCTCAAAATATTGTTGATGTGAAACTTGACGGTGCTTTCGCTGATGTGCAAAATTTCACTAATCTCGTTGTTGCTTTTACCCGCGACTATGAGGCGGATGACTTCTAATTCGCGATCGCTCAATTCAGGGCCACTCAGGCGATCGGCTAACTTAACACCCACTGCCAGCGGAATGTACTTTTTACCCTCAAAAACCGCCCGAATTGCTGCTAAAAGCTCCTCTGGTTCCGCATCCTTAAGCAGATAGCCCTTTGCACCAGCTTGCAATCCGCGATAGATGTTTTCATCGCCGTCATAAGTCGTCAGCACGACAATCCGCGCGCTGGGAAACTCTGCACAAATCGCAGCAATGGCGGCGACTCCATCCATTTGGGGCATCCGCATATCCATAAGGGTGACATCGGGCTGATATTCGCGGAACATTGTTAATGCTTCCTGCCCGTTGCTTGCTTGCGCCACAACTTTAACATCTGATTCCTGATTCAGCAGCGCCACTAAACCTTGCCGCACAATATAATGATCGTCGGCAATTAAAACGCGAATAATATTGGATTGGTTAATCATGTTTCCCCTGTTAATTTTATCAAAAAAAACTGAAAATCTCAATACAAACTTACTATGTATGCTGCGAAATGTGCACTTTACTGGCGATTAACTGAAACTATAACTTCTGTTCCGTTTCCGGGGCTGCTGTTTACAATTAGTTGCGCGTTAATGCGATCGGCGCGTTCTCTCATTCCCAATAAACCAAAGCCATTCCTAAAACAGATACTCTCCGTATCAAATCCCTGTCCGTTGTCTTGCACCCGCAAAAAAAACTTGGATGTTTCATAAACCAACTCAATTTTGATCGCTGTAGCTTTGGCATATTTGAAAGCATTTGTTAATGCTTCCTGCCCCATCCGCAACAGATTATTTTCTATTTCTAAGGGTAGGGAATAGGCGGGGCCAATCACTTCTAAAATAGTGCGCGTATCAGTATCTGATGACATTTGTTTAGCAATTTGGTTGAGAGCGCTATACAAGTCGCCATCTTCTAACAGTTGCGGGCGCAAAGATTCTACGGATCGCCGCGCTTCGGCAAGTCCAGAGCGAGCCAATTCGCAGACTGTTTTCATGTGTCCTTGTGCTTGTTCTGGATTGGCTGCTATTACCCGTTCTGCGGCTCCCAAATGTATGATAATGCCTGCCAAAGTTTGCGCTAAGGTGTCGTGAATTTCCCGCGCCATGCGGTTGCGCTCTTCGAGAATATTTTGGTCTATGAGTTGTTTAGACATCCTTTTTAGACGTAATTGGTTTTCGACGCGCACTAAAACTTCTTGTTGTTGAAAAGGTTTTGTAATGTAGTCTATTCCCCCCACAGAAAATGCTTTTACTTTATCAAATACTTCCTGCAAAGCGCTGATAAAAATTATTGGGATATTTTGAGTTTTCGGAGTAGATTTGAGCTGCTCGCAGACTTCATAGCCATCCATGTGAGGCATCATAATATCCAGTAAAATTAAGTCTGGTAAGTTGGAAGCGATAAAGTTGAGAGCTAATTTGCCACTGGGAGCTAGGTTAACTTTATAGCCAGCGGCCGATAGTATCCCGCTTAAAAGTTTTAAATTCTCAGGACAATCATCAATAACTAAAATACTTTCCTCGCGGGGAAAACTGAGGTTTTTGTTCATGTCTCATCCCTCAATGTGTGTATTAAATTTAGCAACTGTTCGTACTGAAAATTTTTAATGCAAGCTGCGCTTGCCCTCGCTAAGGGCTGATTGATTTCGCGAATTTGACTGATGACTGTTTGCATCTGTTCTAAATCGAGGTTGCTAATGGCTTGCTGAAGATTGGCTACTAACTCAGGAGGTAATTCAGAAAAAGCGGTTTTTGTCAATACATTTACTTCATTTTCTGTGAAACAGGGGGCAGCATTTAGTTCTTCAAAAACGAATTGTACCCCGATATGTTTGTGGAGAACATCAAATATGTTTGCTTCTCTAAATGGTTTGCGAATAAAATCATCGCAGCCGGTAGAAAGAACCATAGCTTTGTCTTCCTCAAAACTACTTGCTGTTACCGCAACAATTGCTGTCTGGGGTAGGCACGGGGGCACTACCCCTACAAAATCCTCGTTTTCCGTAGGGGCAATCCCCCTGTGGTTGCCTTCTTTAATTTGTTTGGTTGCTTCATACCCATCCATCACCGGCATCCGCATATCCATAAAGATTAAGTGCGGTGAATATTGCTCCCACTTTTCGATTGCTTCCATCCCATTTTTGGCTTCGTAGACTTCAAAACCGATCGCGGAAAGCCGTTTAACTAGCAGTTGGCGGTTGTCAAAAGCGTCGTCTGCAACGAGAATTCGATAGCGGGGTTGATTGGGTGCGATCGCAATAACTCGTCTGGTGGGCTGCTTCTGTTGGCGATCGGCACTTTCAACTGAATTAACTTTAATGTCAAATTTGAATATAGTACCGCATCCCGCGCGAGAACTGACTGTCATTTCACCTCCCATTAACTGCACAAAAGAACGTGCGATCGTTAAACCTAATCCTGTTCCTTGTTGCGATTCCTCCCCTGTTTTAGTTTGAACAAAAGCTTCAAAGAGCTTGTCTAATTCACTAACATCAATTCCCGCTCCGGTGTCTTCAACCTCAAAGTATATTTGATGAACCCGCTCGTGTTTTTTTATTTGCACATAAATGCCGCCTTGGGAGGTAAATTTAATCGCGTTAGAAAGCAGATTAATCAAGATTTGGCGCAATTTTATTTCATCAGTTTGCACATATTGGGGAACGTCTGGCATCCGCTCTACTAATAACTGCAATCCCTTATTTTCGGCCGGAAGTCGGAACATATTTTCGATGTCGTCCAGCAGGCGGTGGAGGTCAAAATTGGTCTTGTTGAGAGTCGTGCGTCCCGCTTCTATTTTGGACAAATCTAATACTTGGTTAATCAATTCGAGCAAATGTTCTCCGCTGCGGGTGATAATACTCAGATGTTCTTGCTGTTCCTGCAATAAGTTAGAACCGCGATTCATTAATTGAGAAAAACCCAGAATTGCATTGAGGGGAGTCCGCAATTCGTGGCTCATATTTGCGAGGAATGTACTTTTTGCTCGGTTGGCTTCTTGTGCGGCGTCTTCAGCTCGTTGTCGCTCGATAATTTCCCGCTGAAGTTCGAGAGTGCGATCGCTCACTTGCTGTTCTAAAGTGCGGTTGTAATCCGCTAAAACTTTTTCGGCTTGTTTGCGATCGGTGATGTCTTGAAATGTGGCGATCGCATAATTAATTTTACCCGTTTCATCCACAATTGGTGTGCTGGAAACTTCCAAGGAAACAATTTTATCAGGTCGGTGGAACTCGATATCATCTACTTTGACCGTTTCACCCGTCAAAGAACGCACGATTGGCATTTGTGCGGTGGGATATAACTCGTTAGTTCCCGCGAGATAAAGTTGACAAGCTTCTGCTAATTTCTCAGTATTTGCTTCGGGTATTGTGGGAATGGCACTTAGTTGACGTGCTGTCTGATTTGCGTAGGTAATTTGTCCGGTGGTGTCATGCACGGCTACCCCGATGGGCATAGCATTGATAAATTGAGTCAGCCGGTTTTCGCGTTCTTTTACTTCTGCATAAAGTTTAGCATTGGTAAGTGCGATCGCGGCTTGTCCCGATAGCAATTGCAAAACTTCCAGGCGATCGGGAGTAAAAGCTTGTGCGGTAAGGTTATTTTCGAGATAAACAATAGCAGCCAGTTGACCTTGATTCATCAAAGCAGCACACAAAATAGACTTGGGATGACGTGCTTTGATGTAAGGGTCATTCGTAAAGTTACCTTCACGAGTGGCATCATTTAAAACTAAATTTTCTTTGGTTCGGGCGACATAATTGATAATTGTTTCGGAAAGTTCCTGGCAGTTTTCTACTGGTTCCGATTGCAACACTGTTATCCGTTCATCATTCATTACACCTTCAGCTTCAATCAGCAATTTTTCCTGGCTTTCTAAAATTAAATATCCTTTTTGAGCCCCGACATTTTCAATCAAAATTTTCATCAATCTGGAGAGTAATTTTTCCTGTACAATTTCGCCAGAAATGGCCTCGGAAGCTTTCATGACTGTAGCGATATCCAAGGAAGAAGTAGAAGGGCTGCCCGTAGTTGATGTAGTGGTTGAAATGTTTTTCTTTGTAGGTAGATCGAGCGTAAATAATTGCGGATATCGCGTTTCTAAATCTTTAACTTTAGCCACGGCACCCCAGAGTTGATAGCAGTAACGAGCTTCCTGCATATAAGCTTTGCCTGTTAATTCTTTCCCCCTAGATAAATAGAACTTGGCTGCGAGTTCGTAAGCGAGGGCGGCTTCGTGGATGTACTCGTTTTCTTTGGCCAGGGAAATTGCGATATCGTAATAGTTGATCGCTTCCACAACTTGCCCCAAAACTCGCGCTTTTTCAGCTTCAACTAGATAAAATTTATGTAAGTAATTCATGGGAGCGTGATGCGCCCAGTTACGCATTTTTTCTTGGTTGAGAGTCACTCGCTCGATCCAATTATTTTTATCCTCAATTGGTATTCGATAGCTCGCTAATTTTAAATAAACTAGAGAATCATAAAAGTGAAATATCGGAACAGCAACTATTCCTGTTTCGCCACTTATATACTGTTGTGCCAGGTCTGCATTATCGAGCGATACATAATTATCTTCAAATAAAAAACCTAAAATCATTTTGTTTAAAAAAAGCAAAAACAACCCGTGTTTGTCATTATTTAATAGATATACATCCCGCGATTCCTCTTCATTGTAAGCATCTCCTATCAACTGAATAGTATTGTTTGACTTAGCTTGTAAATTGCGAACCACCTCTAAATACATAGAAAGATAATTTAAGCAACTTGTTAGTCTAAACTTTCTAATAATTTCACTGTTATTTACGATTTCCTGCTCTAGTTTCCCAAGTTCAAATCCCATTGCATAAGAATTAAAAGGTCGCTCGAATAAAACATGGCCAATAAATTCTACATCTCCCGTTTCAACCGCCCTCTGATAAGCTTCTAATAACATAGCTCTAGTTTCTTTTAAATGCTTTTTCCAAGGAAGAATGTGATGGGCAATAGCATCTAAAACTTTAGCCTTGACTTCCTGGGCATTAAAGCGTTCTACTAACTTTAATGCCAATTGGGAAAAGTGATAACCCAACTCAATATCTACAACAATCCCACACAATACAACGCCGTATGTCGCATAAGCAAAAGCCGACAAAATAGAATTTCCATATTCGACCGATAAATTGACATTAGTTAAAACCATTAATATCATTAAGTTGGGATTAGCTATATAGGTAGTCCCCATTAGTCTTGATAAAATCAATAAAGCTGCCAGAGGTTCAGGTTGTGTCATCTCGGGCAAGTCAAGCAATTCCTCTATTTTCCTGCCAGCCAAAAGAGATTTTGTTTTTTCAAATCCTTTTTCAACATCCCTCCTGTCTGGGTTGTCTGGTAAGTTTATCCCCAATAAGCGTAGAAAATACAAACCGATTTTTATGCCTTCTTGAAAGTTGCTTTTAGACAGCGCTGCTTGAATTTTAAGAGCGTAAACTTTGGCTCCATCGACTGCGATTTTAGTATTTTCCAGGACAAGGGCAGCTAAACTTTCCATTCGCTCGAAATCCCCAAAAAAATAAGCTGCCTCTGTGGCTTCCTGATGGAGTTGCAAACTTAGGTTATATTGCATCACCCAAGCGTTTTCTGCCAACAAGTTTATCCCTGTTTGCAGATAGTTAAAAGCTGGCTGATAAGCAGTTGATGCTTTAGCCTTTTGACCTGCTATCAGGTTTAATTCCGCCAGTGTGTCTTTTTCTTGCTGATGAACAATCAACTCTAAGCCGAAATTTAATTGGTTAACAATATCAAATATTTTTTCGTCTCGCTTGTCGAGCGGAGTATTTTGCAGCAGCAGTTGTCCTATTTGTTTGTGGACTATCGGCTTATCCTGTTCATCAATCAGGGAATAAGCAGCTTGCTGAATTCTGTCATGAACAAACTTGTATTCTACGGATTGGTTACTGGCTGATTTACCTGCAATGTCTAATTCAACATCTCCCATATTCCCCAGCAAGAAAACTAAATTTCTCGCAACTGCTTCGTACAAATCATCGGCCGTTTCTCTCAGATTTTTTTTGCGAATTGACGCTAGCGTTTTCAGATCGAATTGATTGCCAATGCAGGCTGCCACCTTTAAAGTTTCCTGCGTATTATCGGGCAGTTGTTGAATTTTGCCAGCCATCAATTCGACAACGTTATCAGTGAATCCCCTCGCTTTAATTTCCTCTAAATCCCACTGCCAACCCCCCTGTCTCTCCCCTTGGTAAGGGGGAATTAAGTCTTTTGTCCCCCCTTGGTAAGGGGGGAGGAGGGGGGTAAAGTCAAATTGTAACAGTCCTTCTGTATAAAGGGATTTGAGAAATTCATTCATAAAGAAAGGATTTCCGCCCGTTTTGAAAAACACTAATTCGGCAAGGCAGTTGACTCTTGCTTCTGGGCAATTCAGGGCATCAGAAATCAGTTGAGTAACAGAGGATAGATCCAAAGGTGACAGGAAAATGCGATCGACTTTTGCCCCATTTTTGACAATCTCTTCAATTGTTAGCATTAACGGATGAGCCGCAGAAATTTCGTTATCCCGATAAGCCCCAATTAAAAACAGTCCCGCTGGCGAAGCATTCATCAGCAGTTGCATCAGTTTCACAGATGCGCCGTCAGCCCACTGCAAATCATCGATAAATATTGTCAGAGGATGTTCCGGTTTGGTAAAAACTTTAATGAAGTTTTGAAACACAAAATTAAAGCGGTTTTCCACTTCTGCCGCACCCAATTCTGGCGGCGCAGGTTGCTTGCCGATAATTAATTCAATTTCAGGAATTACGTCAATCAGGACTTTACCGTTAATTCCCACTGCTGCTAATAGTTTTTCCCGCCATTCTTTGAGATTTGCTTCGCTTTCTGTTAACAGTTGTTTGGCTAAATCCTGAAAAGCATTGACAATTGCGCTGTAGGGAATATTGCGCTGATATTGGTCAAATTTGCCGGAGATAAAATAACCGCCCTGTTGAGTGATCGGTTTGTATAATTCTTGCACCAAAGCTGATTTGCCGATACCAGAATATCCCGAAATCAGCATTATTGAACTTGTGGGAGTGGCATCTTGCCCTTGTCCGCTGACTCGTTCAAAAGCTGTCAGTAAGCTATCAATTTCTCGCTCTCTGCCATAAAGTTTTTGTGGAATTTGAAAACGGTTAGAAATATCTTGACTCCCTAGAGTAAAAACTGATAGATGGTTATGGCTGTGCAATTGATTTAAACATTCTTCTAAATCGGCTTTTATTCCGATCGCACTTTGATACCGCTCCTCAGCATTTTTCCCCATCAACTTCATCACAATATCGGAAACAATTTGCGGAATTTCGGGATTCACCTGAGATGGAGATAACGGCTGTTTAGCGAGATGACTGTGTACTAATTCCAGCACATCGTTAGTGTCAAAAGGCAGTTGGTATGTCAACAGTTCGTAAAAGGTAGCGCCCAGGGAATAAAAATCCGTGCGGTAATCTAAACTTCGGTTCATTCTGCCGGTTTGTTCCGGCGACATATAAGCAAGAGTTCCCTCTAAAATGTTGGGATTTTTGATGGTGTAATTCTCGCGCGTTAACGGCGTGGAAATGCCAAAATCGATAATTTTGAGTTCGCCGTTAGCTGGATTGAAGACAATATTTGAAGGGTTAATGTCTTTGTGAATGATCTGGGCGTTGTGAATTTGTTGTAAACTTTCTGTAGTGGCGATCGCAATTCTGAGAAATTCTTCAATACTAAATTTTTGCTGCTGCATCCAAATTTTCAAGGATTCGCCGCCAAAATCCTCCACAAACATCACCAGGGTGTTTTGATATGGCTGCAAATCATAGGCTTTTATACAGCCGCTCAGGTTCAGAGATTGTGTAATTTTATACTCTGTGCGATAGCGGGCAAGTTCTTGGGGTGTGGGATAATTTTCTTTGAGGATTTTGAGGAGGACGGGGAGACTGTCGGGTTGTCGGAATGCTCGGTAAACCAGGGAGTTTGCGCTTTCGTAGATGAGCTCTGTGACTTCAACGCCGGGAAGAGTCAGCATATTCATACCGCTGTCAACTTTGCAGTCGAACATAGCATAAATTTGCTCCTCACACCAGAGGTGCGTGAGCCATCAGTCGATTTTAGATTTTAGATTTTAGATTTTAGATTTGACTCCAAATCTTAGATTTTAGATTTTAGAAGCCAAGACAGGTTTCCCAGTCAACACAACCTGTTCGATAATGTCAGCGGCGCGCTTGACTCCGCCCGATCGCCCGATCGCCTCTTGCATCTCGAGCGCCCTTTGTTTATACGACTCTTGGGTTAGGACTTTCTCAATTGCCGATCGCAGTTTAGGAACGCTCAATTCCTTCAATAAAACCACTTCACCAACACCCGTCCAAGCAATCCGCGCTGCCACTCCCGGCTGGTCATTTGTCACAGGAATTGCCACCATTGGGACTCCATTGCTTAAGGATTCCAACGTTGTATTCATCCCGGCATGAGTAATCGTCAGAGTCGCTTTTTGCAGCAATTCTAATTGCGGTGCATAGCCAACAACGATCGGATTTCCCGGCAATAACGGCAAGGATTCGGGAGTCGCACTTCCGCCGAGAGATATTACCAATTGGGCATCTAATCCTTCACACGCAGAGGCGATTATTTTAAAAACATCCAGCAAGCGATTTTGCACAGTTCCCATCGAAGCATAAATCAACGGTTGCCCAGTTAATTGTTCAAAAGGAAAAGGCACTGGTTTGCGCGTCGCTGGGTTGTGATAGGGGCCGGTGAAATGGAAATGCGGGGGTAAATTTTGCCTGGGAAAGTCGAATTCAGGAGGCTGCTGGCTGAGTTGAGCAAGTTTCGAGTAAGCATCATTCGGGTGGGAGTGCAGAGGTAATTTCCACTCTTCGCGATACTCAGCAATGACCTCTCGAATCGGTCTTGCAAGCAAACTGAGTAACTGATAGCTAAGTTGATTGCGCCAACTCGCTATCCAAGTTGGACTGTATTGCCAAGGTGTACAAAAGGGAGGAATTTTGGGGTCTTGATTTAGGGTTAACGCACTGCAAACCGTGATAAAAGGAAGGTTGAGAAAATCCGCCATCGTTCCTCCTTTTGGTGAAACTTGGTCTACGAGCAAAGCTTCTACACCAGCCTTTTTGATAGTTGCTGGAGCTTGTGAAAGGAGAATATCTGAAACTTGGGTCAATAGTTTAATAGTATATCGAAAGGCTGTCAGTTCGCTGAGTTTCCCCAGTTGGGCCAAGCGTTCTGGCATTGAGCCTGCGGGAAATTCATCTTCAGCTAATGGCTGGAATTCTAAGCCGCTTGCTAAGGTTGTGGCTTTAGCATCAAGGAAGTTAAATACAGTAACTTGATGGCCTCGGCGAAGCAGTTCGTTGCCTAATGTTGTCATCGGGTTGAGGTGGCCGTTGGCTGCTGGACAGAAGATGCCGAAGTGGGTCATTAGGGAAGGCTCCGTGTGAGTTTAAACTTGTTTTAGCATTTAATGGGCGGTATGAGTGGTTTGTGTTGGGGGGTTGGGGCGTGGGGGCGATCGCTTGGAGAAACTCAGGAATGGGATGCAGGCTTTAGTCATTGCAAGAAAGTGTTACCAGTATATAGTTGTGTGGGATATTCGATACCTAGCCAAAAGTTCAGGTAATCTCCTCAACTAAAGGTTAGTTCAAACTAAGTTGTTTTTATAGCTTCAAAACTCAACTTTGAGCTAGCTACTTTAGCCAGGAAATTTTCTAAACTAAATTTACGCATAGGCCAGCCAGAGCCTAGCTGTAAAAAATTAATTAAGGAGTAACTTCCTTAACAATTAAATCAGGAGCAAATCTCATGTCTTTTGAAGTGGGAAGCATCAATCATTTTTTTCAAGAAGTCTCGCAAGATCCCGAACTCCAGCTACAGTTTCGATCGATCGCGGATCGGGAAACCTTAGTGAATAAAACGGTGGAACTTGGCAAAGAAAAAAGCTACAGTTTCTCGCCAACAGAAGTTTCACAGTGGCTGGATTCGATCGAGGCTCAATATCAGAGTCAGTCAGATACTTCAGGCGAGTTGTCTGACAGTGAATTGGAAGCTGTTGCTGGCGCTGGACCTCTTCTAGGAGGATTACTAGGTGCAATAGGTGGATTTTTCGCCGGTCTTTTCGCAGGAGAAGACCCTATTAAGGAAGCAGGAAAAGGAGCTGTTGCTGGGGCGATCGCGGGTGCCTTCACTCCTGGACTGTAGGCAATCTTTTCTGAATCCAATACCGAAATTAAAAGGAGAAATCAGATGGACAGCATTAATCAGTTTTCCCAAGAAGTTGAGCAAGATACTGCGGTGCAGCCGCAACAGTCGCCAGCAAATCCTGTCGGTGAAGAATTGAATGATACGGAATTAGATGCGATCGCAGGCGGTTTGGGTTTTATGTTTCAAGATTGGCATAATATCCCCCGCTTCTCTCCGAGAAATTATGACGCATTTGCGGGTAAAAAAGTTGGAGAGCAGGCAACTTTCCTAGGAGTGGGTTCAATCGCTTTTGGAAACAAATTTCACTAATTGTGCAAGGAGAAAACATCAATGGAAAGCAACAATAAATTTTCCCAAGAAGTACCGTCCGAATCGTCTGCAATCACAGCATCCGAATCTGATAACTCAACCGATCGAGAATTGAACGACTTGGATCTCGAAGCGATCGCAGGTGGTATGCGTACTCTCACAATCGAAGGCCCAGTGCCGGACTATCTGAAACCCCGCATATCCATGCGACTGATTAACCACTTGCAGTCCCATTTCGGCAAATGAGCTGCTTGTAACTAGAAGCGATCGCGCTTCTGCTGAGTTTAAACATCCAAGGAGAAAACATCTGATGGAAAGCAACAATCAATCTTTTCAAGAAGTACCGCCGGCAATTGCAGCAGCGGCACCGACAGACTCAACTAATCAAGACTTGAACGACTTAGAGTTAGATGCGATCGCGGGCGGCCGTTCCGATATGGCAGATCGAGCTCTGACTGCCGGGATGCGCGTTATCACAACCAATTCAAAAGGTCCCAATATTGGGCTGGTATCTTTGGACTTAATAGAAGCAGCGTCGCGCGCATTTGGCAATCGGAACTGAGTGACTTATAATTGCCAACTGCCACGCGATCGATGAGGCTAAAATTTGCAAAGCAATCGCAGAGTATGCGATTGCTTTTCCGTGGAAAAATGACAACTATAGCAATCCCAATCTACAGAAAATATGAATGCAATACAGCCCGTATACCTCATGCAGCCAGCCCCCGATCACGGTAAAACTACAATATTTAGCGTAGGCTTAGTTATCCTCTGCTTGCTATTGCTAATTTTGTTGTGGTTGCCTGATTGGCTAACAAAAGAATAACCATTTCGCCAACGAGCAATGTACGGGATGTAACGGATGCAACTGAGATATTGTACCATGGATCTCCAGCTTAGCCTTACTAAAAAGTTGTTACCTAAAACTTAAGGTCTTATTTATCATAATTTGCCCTCATAATAGTCATATTTCTCAGTATAAAAAATACCGATCATTAAACTACAGGCTGACAATCCCCCGTTTTAAGGCGGAAATCGCGGCCTGCGTGCGATCGCTAACTCCCAATTTGCCCAAAATATTGTTGATGTGAAACTTGACGGTACTTTCGCTGATGTGCAAAAATTGGCTGATTTCGTGGTTGCATTTACCAGTTACGATCTGGCGAATTACCTCCAATTCTCGATCGCTCAATTGAGCATTGTCTATGCGAGCTGCTAGTTTAGCACCAACGGCGCTGGGAATGTACTTTTTACCGCTAACAACCGTGCGAATTGCCAAAAAAAGTTCGTCAGGTTCGGTATCTTTGAGCAGATAACTTTTGGCACCAGCCCGCAGCCCGCGATAAATATCTTCATCACCATCATAAGCAGTGAACACGACGATGCGGGCAGCTTCAAATTCAGTACAAAGGGCGGTAATAGCCGCGACTCCATCCATTTGTGGCATTCGCACATCCATTAGTGTCACGTCTGGCTGATATTGACGGAACATTGTTAATGCTTCCTGTCCGTTGCTAGCTTTTGCAACAACTGTTAGATCTGGTTCTTGTTCCAGCAAGGCGGCTAAACCCTGTCGCAGGATCGCATGATCGTCGGCAATTAAAACGCGAATCATATTTGATTGTTGAATCATGTTTTTTCCCTGTTAATTTTATGAAAGAGGACGGTCGTCCTCACTGCAAACTTTAGTCCTGGACGCAGAAACCGGGTTGGAGGAAAAGACTGCATTCGAGCCTTTATTTAATAAGGAGTGAAAAACCTGGTTTCTTTGGTATTTATTCGTAAGTCCTAAGAAGCTTAATCTGCCTCACCAATCAACGTGAACGCTGCCCAATTTCGCGGATTAGAATGCGCTTTCATTGTGGTCAACATGGCTTGCCGAAGTGCCTGTGCTTTATTCGTGTTTTTCTGAAGATTTTGATAAAATGCCTGCATCAATTCGGCTGTAGGCGCATCGGGAACCATCCACAAGGAGACGATCACACTGGGAACTCCTGCCGAAATGAGCGATCGCGATAAACCAATCACGCCATCCCCGGTAATTCTGCCTTCTCCAGTGTTGCAAGCACTCAAAACAACTAAGTTTGCTTGCAGTTTCATGTCGAAAATCTCTTCTGCGGTCAATAAGCCGTTGTCGATGCCAGAAGGAGCCAGGGCGATCGCACTTCCCAATCCGCGCACATCATCGAGCAATCCATGCGTTGCCAAGTGAATAATCGATGCTTGGGGCATTTTTTGGACGATCGCAGCTTTTGTACCTTGAGCGCCTGTGATGGCTTCAGTGTTGAGCATCGGGGCGATCGCTCTGGCTTCGGCTTCGGCCCCAGGTAGAGCAGACAATTGCCGTTTGGGTTCTCCGGGAGAGAGAGACACACTAGGCATGGTGGGATTGCCCAATACTAGAGCTTTTCCGCTGTTTGATTGCTGACTCGCTAGCTTCAGTCGTTGTTGTCGGGTTAATGCCAGAACTTGAATCGAGGGGGCGGTGAGAATGGTGTGTTTCTGGATTAAGTAAGTGCCGTTGCTATCTTGCAGGGCGGGGAAGGGCACTTGGAACAAAGAACCTTGGGGAATGAAAATGACCTGGGCATTGGGATCTTTGGGTAGGAAATTGGCGATCGGATCAATCAGCAGTTGATGCAGCGTCGGTAAGTCCGGTTGGGGTTGGGTGGAGCCAAGACTGCTGCGACGGCGGACGGCAAGAAATTCTTGATTGCCAACGATCAAGCTGGCTAGGGAGCGGTTGTGCTGCTGCCAGAGGGGTTGGAGGTCAACTTGGCGGAAGGTAATTTCGCCTGTCGGTGAAATTACCCAAATGTAGAGCGCGGATTCCCTCCCTACTTGTTTGCCTTGGATCTCGAAAGTATCGTAGATGATGGAATACTGCACCCAAGTCGCGTTCTGTGCTTTGGCGATTTGGCGAATTTGCTCTTGGTTGGGAGCAGTGGCGATGACCGAATTGGCATCACCAGTGGATAAGCGTTGTGTGAGTATATCGACAAAGGCACGAGCACGTCCCCGTTCGGCAATTTCTAAAGCGGCGATCGGGTTATTCTGAGCTACCCGAACTTGTTGTAAAGTCCGATAGGTGCGAGCTTGTCCTTCAAAGATGGAGACTTTATGCGCGTCGTTGGAGCCGAGCATTTGACGCATCGATTCCCAAACTTGAATCCCTTTGACGAGCATTTTCTCGGCTTCTGTTGGGTTGCCAGCTTTCAATAACGCCACTCCGAGGTTGGTGAGCGCCCTACCCTCCCCAAGGCGGTTTTTAATTTGGCGGGCGATGGCTAAATATTGCTGTGAATACTCAATCGCTTTGGCATTGTTGCCCAGAGAGCGGTAAGCAACTCCCAAATTGCCCAGTGCTATACCTTCCCCTTTGCGGTCTTTAATTTCGCGGGCGATCGCTAAAGTCTGCTGTGTATACTCAATGGCTTTGGCCGAGTTGCCCAGAGAGTGGTAAGCGGCTCCCAAATTGCTTAGTGCCACACCCTCCCCAAGGCGGTTTTTAATTTCGCGGGCGATCGCTAAATGTTGCTGTGAATACTCAATGGCTTTGGCATAGTTGCCCAGACTGAGGTAAGCGGCTCCCAAATTACCCAGTGCATTACTCTCCCCTCGGCGGTTTTTAATTTCACGGGCGAGCGCTAAACTCTGCTCCCCAAATTTAAGGGCTTTGGCATAGTCGCCCAGATAGAAGTAAGCGGCTCCCAAATTGCCCAGTGCTGTACCTTCCCCTCGGCGGTTTTTAATTTCGCGGGCGATCGCTAAATGTTGCTTTGAATACTCAACCGCTTTGGCATAGTTGCCCAGAGAGTGGTAAGCGACTCCCAAATTACCCAGTGCATTACTCTCCCCTCGGCGATCCTTAATTTCGCGGGCGATCGCTAAAGTCTGCTCTGTATACTCAATGGCTTTGGCATAGTTGCCCAGAGAGTGGTAAACGGCTCCCAAATTGCTTAGTGCCTCATTTTCCCCGTAGCGGTCTTTAATTTCGCGGGCGATCGCTAACTGTTGTTGTACATACTCAATGGTTTTGTCATAGTTGCCCAGAGAGTGGTAAGCATCTCCCAAAATGCCTAGTGCTTCCCCTTCCCCTTCGCGGTATTTAATTTCGCGGGCGATCGCTAACTGTTGCTGTGCATACTCAATCGCTTGGGCATAGTTGCCCAGAGAGTGATAAGCGCTTCCCAAATTGCCCAGTGCCCAACTCTCCCCGTAACGGTATTTAATGGCGCGATAAATTTGCAGTGCCTGTTGCCAGGAATTCAGCGCGGCTGAAAATTGGCTAGTCTGATACTGTTGGTTGCCCTGCTGAAACAGCCGATCGGCCTCGGTTTTACGAGCATCGGTAGTTTGAGCGATCGCTGGGAATAGAGAGTCAGGAGTAGTTAATAGGAAAGCAGTGGTAACTAGGAAAAGGGAAATGGAAGCTAGGAAAACAGGAGTGAACCTAGAGTGGGTCGATTTGAGTCGCTGAAATGGAGAATACAGCATAGGATTCTGGGGTTTGGATTTAGAGAGTTAGCCCGATCGCTCTTTCTGCCGTCGCGCGATCGCCTCAATCTGCTTAAATCGATATTTTAATCTTAAGCAACCCAGATGGTAAATTCATTCGTTCTACCCACAGATCTGATCTTCAGAGGGGTGCAATGTTGATTGCGGGAAAGTGCAATGTATCTCAATACCCATAGCACTTCTCACTACAGCTTGTTAAATAATGTCAGCAGCTTTCTTGACTCTCGGGCGATCGCACAATTGCCTCTTGGAGTGCGATCGCCCTTTTTTTGTACTACTCTTAGGGCTTTCTTAATTGCCGATCGCACTTTGGGAACGCTCAATAGGAAGCAGGCTTGACTCATCACAGGAGAGTCTTACCAGTCTATCGTTGTAGGCGATCGGTGTTACCTACCCAAAAGTTTAGGTTGTTACCCGATTTTATAGCCAGTTCTTAGCTAGCTTTTTTATCGGTTCAAAACTCAACTTTGAGCTAGCTACTTCGGCGGGGGAATTTAATAAACTAAAAATATAAACAGTCGCTAGACACAAACCATTCAAAATTAGGAGCAAATCTTATGTCTTTTGAAACAGAGTCAAACTTGTCAGTATTTGAAGCTCAAACTTCAGATGAGCTAAGTTTTGAAGAGCTAGAATCCGTTGCTGGAGGATTATCTTGGAACGGTGTCAAAGAAGGTATCAGGGATCAATTGCAAGGATTTGGAGACGGGGCTGGTGGTCGAAATGATAATGAATCAAACTTGAACTACCTTGGCGGTCATGCTCTTGGAAGTATCGTAAGAGCCGTAGGCGGTGCTGTCGGTTCTGTGCGGGGCAAGTGATAGCGCAGCTTAGAAAGTGATACCTCTTTGACTTACAAAAGTCCTGGACTTCATTTGCTCAGTCAAGCGCCTATCAAACCGCGCTTGACTATTCATTACCAAGATTTTGGTAGGGGCGAAGCATTTGGGCGACAATTCTGTCGTCAACACTTTGATATATATGTCCAAATGCTTCGCCAAAACGCAGCACAGTTGCCAGACACAAATAATTCGATTAGGAGCAAATCTTATGTCTTTAGAATTTGAAAGTGTCAATCATTGTCAGTCAGATCCTTCAAGTCTCAATATTGCTCTTCTCATTTATTAGAGGATGAAAAGGGTCTTTCAACTGAGTTAAGTGATGATGAGCTGGAAGAAGTTAATGGTGGAATACTACTACCTTTGTTAGTCCTTGGAGCACGGTTGGCAGCCCCAGCTATTATCCGCACTGTGGCTAGGTCAGCAGCTAGACGTGCGGTAGGCGAGGCGGTAATGGATTCTACTGGAACCAACGACGATTGCTAAAGATAAATGAGGAGAAAAGAATTCCCAAATGACTCAAGAAGGATCGGGTTTTTCCGATAAGATATTCAGCCGAATCCTTCGCCCCTACGGGGGTTGGCAAACAGACCACTCTATAGTTGTATGCGATCGGCATTACCTAGCCAAAAGTTTAGGTAATCTTCTCAACGACAGGCTAGTTCCAACTAGCTTTTTTTATAGGTTCAAAACTCAACTTTGAGCTAGCTACTTTAGCAGGGGAATTCAATAAACTATAAACAGTTACCAAGCACAAACAATTCAATCAGGAGCAAATCTTATGTCTTTTGAATTTGAAAGCGTCAATCCTTCTTTTCAAGAAGTCTCGCAAGGTTCCGAACTTCAGTATCATAGTCAGTCAGATACTTCAGGCGAGTTGGCTGATGGTGAACTGGATGAGCGCGATCTTGAAGTTATCAATGGAGGTTGCCCGCCTCCTAAACCACCAAACCCACTAGACGTAGCGAGGCAAAAATTACTCCGGTACCAAAGGATGGCCAAATATGAATAAGGAGAAAAAAATTACCAAATGACCCAAGAAGGATCGGGTGTTTCCGATGAAATATTCACCCGAATGCTTCACCCCTACGGGGGTTGGGGTTTAGCTTCCTTTATCTACAAAAAACATGGATGCAATACAGCCCGTATACCTCATGCAGCAAGCCCCCGGTATGGGTAACGCTACAATATTTAGTGTTGGCTTAGTTATCGCCTGCTTGCTATTGCTAATTTTGTTGTGGTTGCCCGATTTGCTGACCAAAGAATAAGCAGTCCGGCCGCGGATTATGTAACGGATGTAACGGATGTAAATGATATCAAATCCGCTAGCATCGGAATTATTAGTAGCCAAAATTAGGAGACGGCAGTGCCGTGTCCCTACAATATTATTGTCGGTAGGGACACGGCACTGCCGTCTCCTCTATATCATTCGGGTTACACCGGAATTGATATGAGATGTTGCACCATTTTTAATAAGGCTTTTATGAACGGGCAAGATGCCCGTTCCACAAAGAGTGAATTTCTTGTGGAACGGGCATCTTGCCCGTTCTTGAGAATGGTTTTATGTTTAATCTCTACTCTAACTGTCGCTCAACTAATCTCGCAAATAATCCTCCCTGTTCGATCAATTCTTCAAAGGAACCCACCTCCACTAAACGGCCTGCTTCAATTACATAAATGCGATCGGCATTGCGAATCGTACTCAGGCGGTGGGCGATGACAATCCGGGTAACATTTAACTTATCCAAACTCTCAGTAACGATCGCCTGCGTGTGATTGTCCAAAGCACTCGTAGCTTCATCCATCAGGATAACCTTGGGTTTGACAACCATCGCGCGGGCAATTAACAATCTTTGTCGCTGTCCTCCCGAAAGATTCGTGCCGCCTTCGCTGACAACCGTGTGCATTCCCATCGGCATTTGTTCAATATCGGCGGCTAAACCGGCCATTTGCGCCGCTTCCCAAGCTTCCTCCTGCGTTACCATCGCCCCGCAGGTAATATTGTCAAACATCGAACCAGCATTAATTCTGCCGTTTTGCAGCACTACTCCTAACTGCCGCCGCACAGCTTGAACATCGAGGCCTGCTAAATCTTGATTGTCGTAATAAATAGTGCCGCTTTGTGCTATTTCAAATCCCAATAACAGCCGAAATAAAGTTGATTTGCCGCTACCAGACGGTCCGACGATCGCGATAAATTCCCCCGGTTGAATATTGATGCTGACATCATCTAAAATTGGGGGGCCGTCTTCACGGTAGCGGAAAGTCGCGCGATCGATCGTAATTTGACCTTTTAAGCGACCGGGATCGGCTTTTGTCGGGTCAGATTCCGGGATTCCCTGGACGATCGGTTTGGCTCGCTCCCACAGCGGTACAATTCCTAAAATATCAGTTACGGTATTGCTCAAGTCTGTGATGCCGGAAAGAAAGGTTCCGAAGGCGGAATTAAAAGCGAGAAATGTGCCCATATTCAGTACGTCGCCTCCTGTTTTAGGGTTTTCCATGAACTGAATTGCAAACCAAAACATCAGGATAGAACTTACTAATGGCAGCGCTTCGTTAAATACTGAAACGCTGTCGTCAATTCGTTTAATTCCTGTTCTTAGCTTGATTTGCTGGCTATACTTTTTCGCCCAAGCTGCAAACGCTCGCCCTTCGGCGGCAGCTACCCGCAGCTTTGATACTCCGTTAATCAGTTCTACTGTCAGCCCGTTAATGTCGCCTTCTCCTGTTTCCATCTGCCGCTCTTTTGGGATTAAGAGCAAGCTGGATGTGACTGTTACTATAACCGCGATCAAGGTTAAACCAATTCCGACTAAAGCCAGCGGCAGGCTGTAAATAAACATCAGCCCCAAATTCAGCAGGGAAAATATCGCGTTCAACAGTGTCCGCTGCGTCGCGCCGCTGAGTTGGGCGCGAATTTGATTAACTGCTAATAAACGAGTCAGCAAATCCCCAGAGGAATAGCTGCGAAAAAACGCCGGTTTTAATCTCAGTAATCGATCCCAAACTGCCGGCTGGAGAGTGCCGCTGGCAGCATTTTCGATCCGCAGCGTCATAATTGTTTGGGCCATGCTAAATACAGCCCGTCCGATCGCGGCAACTAACAATACCAGCCCTAACTGCCACAGTAACAAACGAGCGCTGTCAGGAATAGCATCATTGACCAAAATCGAGGTAGCTTGTGGCGTCACCATCCCCAGCAGCGTTCCCAATATCCCCAGCCCAAAAGCAACGATCATGTCTTTTTCGTAGCCCTTCGTCCCGAACCGAAACAGTTCCACAGCGTTGCGAAGTAATAGCGGCAGGGGTCGGTAAAACATTTGAGTTTCTGGCGACAACCCTTGGGCGACTGCTTTCGTTACCCGTTGGCGGCTGCGGTCGATCGGATCGAACAAAGTATAGCGATATCCCTTACCGGGCAGCAAAGCTACAGGACGGTTGTCGCACTTTGTATAAGCCAATAGCGGGCCGCAGTTCTGCCGCCACCAATCTCCAACCAGCAGGACGCGGCGGGTGCGAAATTGGGACGATCGCGCGATCGCCTCCATCGGATCTTTAACTCGACTCAAGTCTTCGGAACCCGCCGGGGGCTCGACGGTAATCCCTTGTGCTTTACCCACAGCCCCAGCAGCGATTAACAGCGGCGTTCCTTCCTCAGACAAGGCAGTTTTCCGGGGATGCAGCACCTCGGTTAACTCTCCCAAAGCTGTCTGAGTTACTTGGCGGTTTAGCTGTTCTCGTTCCTGAAACCGGCGGAAATCCTCTGCTTTTTGCTGGGAAACCAGCAAGTTCAAGCAGCAGCAGAAATACTCGTGCAGCAAAGCTAAACTCGCGGGCAGCCAGTCGGCATTTTCCACCTCTGCTGTTGAGAAAATTTGCACCTCAACTTCCCCGGATGCCACCAGCAGCATATTCCCAGCCAAGGGAAACGCTGGAGAAGCGGTATTTAACTTCAATTCCCCGACACTCGCATCGCCCGACTGGACGCGCACCCAGACAACTGTTCCCGGCGATCGCAGAATTTGACCTTTTTGCAGCGATATCTGCTGCGAGGCTGCTGCTACAACCGCAGTTTCTGGGGCAACTATTTCCTCCGGCACGCGCGGCGGATCTATCCCGTAGGGAATCACTCGTTCTCCCAAATGCTGTATCCACCTTTCCACAAGGGCGAGGGTTTTGCCGTCACCAGCAGCAACTAAAGCGGCACAATCTGTGATCGCGATCGGTTCCAGTTCCGTTTCGGCGATCGCGATCGCCAGAAGTCCCCAACCTGGTTTGGAAATTTCTCCCCCCCCAACCTGGGCGGTGCCCCCGTGCCCGCCCTGGTTGGGGGTGGTAGCAGCGCCGAACAAAGCCTCGCCTGCAACGACGCCGAACAGATAATGGCGGTTGCCCGCAGGCTTCTCACTTTGTATCTTGGCTGCAAAGACTGCGATCGCACCCGATCGAACAATCCATACCTGATGCGGGTCATTCAGCAGCAGCGGTTCATTTCCTTTAATTCGGTGCAGTTTCTTAACAGGATTTAGATCGAGCATAGCTAGTAATTTGCGATTAGTAATATCAAGTCTGGTTAGTTGCTTATACAGCAGATTGCAAGTTTATGAAGTACACATCTATCTGATCGATCGATACCCGTAGGGACACGGCATTGCCGTGTCCCTACAAGGGATCTGTACCTTACCTCAAAAGTTCGGTATTTCTGTTTATTGTTCGTTCCCAACCAAACGAGCATAAGCTCCTCCCAGCTTTTGCAACTCCTCATGAGTGCCTCTCTGAACTACTTTCCCCCCTGCAAGCATAATAATTTCATCGCAATCTCGAATCGTACTCAAACGGTGAGCAACCACAATACAAGAAGTACCGCGACGCCTCAAATTGCGATCGATAATTAACTCGGTTTCAGCATCCAAAGCACTCGTTGCTTCATCCAGCACCAACACCGCTGGATTCCTTACTAACGCCCTGGCAATTTCCAAACGCTGCCGCTGTCCGCCGCTCATATTTGTTCCCCCTTCATTGAGTTGAGCATCGTATCCTCCCGGCATATTCAAAATAAGTTCGTGAATTGCCGCATCAATGCACGCTTGCACTAAATCTGCTTCCGGTACTGTCGGGTCCCAAAGCGTGAGATTTTCCCGAACAGTGCCGGCAAATAGAAATATCTCTTGTTCGACCATTGCCAGCGAATTTGCTAGGATAGAACGGGGAATCAAATTGCGGGGAACCCCGTCAAATAAAATTTCGCCATTCATTGGTTCGTAAAGTCCGGTGACAAGTTTGGCAATAGTAGATTTGCCTGAACCGCTGCCCCCCACTAACGCTACCCGCTGACTCGGTTTTACGGTTAAGTTCAAGTTGTTAATTAGTGGCGCTTCCAAGCGGCTGTAGCCAAAACTGACACTCCGCAATTCAATGCTTCCTTGCAGGTGAAAAGAATCGGGTGCAAGGGCGCTGCGGCCGTTTTGACTGTGAAAAGAATCGCGGTCTGCTTCAGGATCGATCGGGTTTTGCAGAACGTCATCCAGTCGGCTTAAATCGGCTTCTAATTCTTGCAGAGTGCTGCCAAAATTGACCAGATTGTTAACTGGGCCGAGGAATTGCTGAGTGAGACTTTGGTAGGCAATTAACATCCCGATACTCAAACTGCCGTTCATCACTCGCATGCCGCCGACAACTAAGATAGTAGTTGCAGCTAAGGCCGTCAAAAATGCGGGTAATATTGACAATATTTGAGTGGGCAAAGCCAATTCTTGCTGGGCGTTGCTCATTTTGGCATAGTACCCGGCAAACTTAGAAAATAAATCGAATTCTAAACCGCTAGCTTTGACAGTTTCAATAGACTGAATGCCTGCAATTGCAGCACCGCCAACCTTACCTGTTTCCTGAGCTAATCTGGTGTTAGCATCGACACGGCTGCGGGATAAAGATTGCAGTGCCAAAAAGTTTAAGGCTGCAAAAACAGCGGCAACACTGGTCAATACCCAGTCGTACATAACCATAATTATCGCATAGAAAACCATCATCACTGCGTCGATCGCAGTTGCAGCAAGTTTCCCCGATAAAATTTCAGCAACCTTGTCATTAACTTGGCAGCGGCTGCTAATTTCACCTGCAAACCGCTGGGCGTAAAATCCCACAGGCAAGCGCAAAGTATGCCAGAGAAACTGTCCCGACATCGAAATCGCAAGCTTGTTTGCCAGCCGCCGCAAATAGAAAAGCCGCATTCGCGCTAGCAGCCCTTGAACGGCCGCCGCAAACAGCATTCCCAATATTAAAGGTCGCAGCCACTCGTGACGGTTTTCGACCAAAATTTCATCTACAAAAATTTGAGTAAATGCCGCTCCAGCCAAACGGGGAACAGTCAGTAATAAACCAGCAATTAAACAAAATGCGATCGCCCAACGGGAACTTTGCAATCGGGAATCTAAAGCACGGGCAATACTCGGTTTTTTCCCACCCTTTTTAAACTCCGGCCCAGGCTCAAAAGTCAAAACAACGCCAGTATAAGCAGACTTAAATTCTTCTAGAGAAACAGTCCTCGGTCCCGATGCGGGGTCGTTGAGATAAACGCGCTTTTTCTTCATCCCCTCAACCACCAAAAAGTGATTGAAATTCCAAAAAACAATAAAAGGTGGCGGTACAGCTTTCAACTCTTCGACAGTTTTTTTAAACCCTTTAGCATCTAAGCCGTAAATTCGCGCTGCTTTGAGGATATTAGAAGCTTTACTGCCATCGCGAGAAACGCCGCACTCGCTCCGCAATTGAGCTAAAGGTACCGGGTGTTCCCAGTAACTCAAAATAATTCCTAAAGCAGCAGCACCGCATTCTACTGCTTCCATTTGCAGCAGTGTGGGAGTACGAACTCGCCTTAATTGGCGTGGCATAAAAAACTTGTCAATCCAGGGAATTCTCATCGGCTATTAATGGGTAATTGGTAATATAGCGTTTCTCAAATAGATTCTGTAGGTAGGGTTCGTGACCTCAACCCAACCTACATATTTTGAATTTCACTGCGCTGTCAACTATCAACTGTCAACGGTCAACTGTTAATAAACCCCTGTCAAAGACCGAAAAATAGGAATCACGTAAGAAATCGGCGCTAACTGCCCGATTTGAACCCGAACTAGCGCCGTAGTACCGGGGGAAATCTTGAGAGGAGGCCCGTTCGATGAAG
Organism: Microcoleus sp. LAD1_D5; assembly: GCF_036702115.1. Taxonomy (NCBI): domain Bacteria; kingdom Bacillati; phylum Cyanobacteriota; class Cyanophyceae; order Oscillatoriales; family Microcoleaceae; genus Microcoleus; species Microcoleus sp. LAD1_D5. Next base: position 77,850 of record NZ_JAUBSA010000022.1, read on the forward strand.
ACCATTTGTAACCGCTGAAAGTGTTCGGATCTTCCTGCAATTCCACAAAAACTTGCACGGGAGCACCGCCACCAGCTATGTTTTTCGAGATGCTGTCAGCCAAATTTTCATTGCCGATAATTACCGACATATCTTGATTAGTAACCGGAAAAGGAGAAACTTGCGTTATTTTGCCGACAATGCCGCCGTAGCGCTCTCGCTTGACCACGCTAGGGGTAACTTGTACAGTCATTCCAGGTTTAATTTGCTTGCCGTCTCTGTCAGCCAAATAGACAAGACTGACCATTTTTTGACGATTAGCTTTAGCTTCAACCGTCCCGATTCTTGTACCGATGCTCAGCATTTGACCGGCAACAGCGCTCACTTCTAAAACGCGGCCGTCATATTGGCTGGTAACTTTGCTTTCGATAGCTAACTGATTGTGTAAATGGGCAATCTTTCGTTTAACTTCCTGAATTTGATTTGTTTGGCTGATCAACTTTTCTAAATCTTGTTGAGCTAGTTTGATTGCTTGGGTTTTGATGTCTTTGATCTTAGTTTTAATTTCGTCAATTTTGTTCAGGTTTTGCAGGTAATCTCGTTCGGTATTACTTTTCTGAACTTTAAGTTCTTGGAGATTGTTTTTAATTTCGTTCAGGCGGTTGACATTTTGCAGGTAATCCCGTTCGGTATTGGTAGTTTCAATCTTGAGTTGCTGCCGACTGTTTTTGAGCTCGTCAATTTTATTGAGATTTTGCAGGTATTCGCGATCGCTATTAGTTTTCTGAACGTCGAGTTCCTTTAACTGCGTTTCAATGTCCGCCAATTGCATCTGAGAGTCCACGAATTCCTGTCTCGCTTGCAGCCATAAATCCTGACTGATAGCCCTCTCTTGTTCGTAAAGAACGCGACGAGTTTCAAACCGCTGCTGCAAAGTTTCCACTAAAGAGTTGATGTGCTGCTTTCGCTGCAAAAGACTGTCACGTTTTTTCGCGATCGCGGCCAGAGTTTGCTGTCGCAGTACAGGCGCAACTTGTTCTCGCCGCAAACTTTCTTCCAAACTTTGGCGTTTTTCTGCTAACGCTGCCAGAGTTTGCTGCCGCAATATCGGCGCAATTTGTTCTCTGGGCAAACTTTCCTCGAAACTTTGACGTTTTTGTTCTAAGGCCGCCATACTTTGCTGGTGCAGCACCGGCGCAACTGACTCCCTATTCAAGCTTTCTTGAAGGTCTTTTTGCTGCTGCTCGAGCATTTTTAATTCCAGGGCAATCTGCTGTTGTTGCAGCTTATTAGTATCTTGCTTTTGCCCTTGTAGTTCTGCTAATTTTGCTTTCTCTTGCCCTAGCTGCTGCTTGAGGTCTAGTTTATCAATTCTGCCGATTTCCTGACCCCGTTTAACAACATCTCCCGGCTTGATATTCACCTTGATCAATTGACCGGAATTAGCAGCTTGAAATTGCACGACGTGGCGGGGCATCAGCAACACGCCTTGACCGGAAACAGTCAGCGGAATTCGCCCGATCGCACTCCAAACGGCCGCAGCAGCAACTAAACAGCCAATTGCAGTTAGTGGCAGCCACGATCGAGGACTAACCACCTGCATCATTTCGTCGAGGCGTTCCGGTGAAGATAAGCGATCGATCGCTTCAGTAGTGAAAAGTTTGTTTTGTTTTACCTGCATCAGCTATTCCTTTCGAGAGTGCGATCGCGGCTGTAAGCAGGGGTGTATTTGAAGGGGAAATTCCTTGCAAGTCAATTGAGGCACAAACAATTTCCCAACAAACGTTCAAAGCTTCCCTACAATTACTTGAATGTTCTCACTCCTGTTTGCCGCTTGCCTGTAAAATCACTTTACGACAATTAACCCTCGTAAGACCTAACTAACAGTAGAGTTTTCAGCTAGCAAAAAGACCAGCTTACAGCCAGTCTTCAGACGGGGGAATGACCCGAACTTTTGGCTAGGTATCGCCCGCAGCCAGTGTCTACACATTGCTCACCAGTTAAGCTAAAAACACTTTTGTCAATGAGTAGAATCACTCTAAGGTATCGAAGTAGCAACTTAAAATGTGGTGCGATTTGTCCAAGGAGGGGGGTAAAACATTTACGACTCCTGCAAGGATTGCTATATAGTTTGATTTTTGATAAGATCACTGAACCAACCCCAGTGCAACAAAAGGCTCTAGATTTGCTTGGTGTTTCTCTAATTTATACGCAGTAAACCGGGGGCAAAAATCTTTATTTCAAAACCTTACTCTACACTGAATATACCTTTTGTCAATTGTCAATACTCCGGACAGTTTTTAAGCAGCCAAAGTACCATAAGACAAGACTGAAGAAAGATTAGGATGGTTTAAAATCA
>NZ_JAUBSA010000023.1:0-55554 GCF_036702115.1 Microcoleus sp. LAD1_D5
AAAGCCCTTCAAGTGGACTTATAAGGGTAAAGTATTAGCGGTTTAGTGGGTATTCTATTTTCGCCGAGCTGTACTAGGGACATCTCGCAGCACTACCGAACCCGCACCAATCCGAACATCATTGCCAATTTGAATATTGCCTAAAACCTTAGCACCGGCTCCTACCACTACATTTTCTCCCAGCGTGGGATGCCGTTTTCCTATTTCTTTACCCGTGCCGCCAATGGTCGCTCCTTGATAAATGACAGCATAATCTCCAACGATCGCAGTTTCGCCAATTACCACCCCCATGCCGTGGTCGATAAACACGCCCCTACCAATTTTCGCTCCTGGGTGGATCTCAATACCTGTTAAAAAGCGGCTCAGTTGGGAAATCAAGCGCGGTACAAACGGAAGGCCAGCGGAAGAAAGCCAGTGTGCTATCCGGTGCAAAAAAAGTGCTTGCAGTCCGGGATAGCAAAATAATACTTCTAGCCAGTTGCGCGCCGCAGGGTCACGTTCGTAAATAATTTGCAAGTCAGTGAACATATTTAATCTCGCCCTGTTTTGGTTATACAGTATCGGCAGTGCCGACGGTTTAAGCTGCATAAAGCAGTATTGATTGTGGCATTCTTACCTATAATACTATAATCCGACCGAATTACAGTAGTTAATGAGAAAAAAATTTTCCTTCCCCAGCCCTTTCTAAGCGGCCTCGGATATTTTCCGCGAAACAAACGGTACAGCTTGTCTGACTTCTTGCCGCAGCGGAATCTCGATCGAGAATTCCGTCCCCAATCCCGGTGTCGAATCGCAGCGCAGCGTACCTTTGTGCTTTTCTACGATAATTTTATAGCTGATTGACAGTCCCAATCCTGTCCCTTTTCCCACAGGTTTAGTCGTAAAGAACGGGTCAAACAGCCGTTTTTTGACATTTTCTGCCATACCGGGGCCGTTGTCAGATATCCGCACAATTATTTTATCGGGGATGGAATATTCTGTGGTTATTGCGATCGCGATCGGATTGGCTTTCGCTGCTTTGGGCCCGCGATCGAGGTTGTAACTCTCAAGGGCGTCGATCGCATTAGCCAGAATATTCATAAACACCTGATTTAATTGTCCGGCATAGCACTCTACTAAAGGTAAATGGCTGTAGTTTTTAACAATCTCGATCGCGGGGCGATCGCCTGTAGCTTTCAGGCGACTTTGCAGAATTAGCAGAGTGCTGTCAATGCCTTCATGGATGTTGACAGGTTTCATTTCGCTTTCATCTAAGCGAGAGAAATTCCGCAAAGATTGGACTATTTGAATAATGCGATCTGCTCCTATTTTCATCGAGGACAGCAGTTGGGGCAAATCTTTGCTGAGAAAGTCCAAGTCAATATTTTTTAAATAGTCTGAAATTTCCGAGGGAGGGGATAAATAGTTTTTTTGGTAAAGTTTTACCAACTCGAACAGATCCCTAGTATATTCGCTGGCGTGGTGAATGTTGCCGTAAATAAAACTAATAGGATTGTTAACTTCGTGGGCGACACCAGCAACTAATAAACCCAAACTAGACATTTTTTCCTGCTGAATCAGTTGACTTTGAGTTTGCTGCAACTCTTGCAACGTTTGCTCTAGCTGTCGAGATTTAGCCGTGCGTTCTGCTGCGATTTTTTCAATTCTATCGGTATAATTCCACAAGCTCATTAGATAAAGTGTCGCGGCCAAACTTAAGATTGTCCCCAAAATTAAGACAGTCAAAGAACGCCAAAATGTTAGAGGATTAATGTACTCTGGCGTTAGTCGCAGTTGCAGCAACCACCTGCGATTTTCAATATTGAGAATGCGGGTGCAACTGCTGCCGTCGGGGCAGTAAGCTCTTTCCCCCATAGCGAGTTTATTTTTGATATTTTCGTCGGTAATTATCCTTTTGGTCTTGGCTTCATAAAACGCAAGAAACCTTTCTGCTTCAGGAGCCATAGCATCTTGAAGATACACGTTAACAAAGTTGAGTTGACTTTCCTGCAAAGCCGATTTGATAAGAGCATCAATGAGCAAAACTCCGAGAGTAAAGCCTTTAAGCTTTTGTGGTTGCTTAGTAGGCAAATTGGGCTGCAATGCTGCGGTATCACCAGAATAAATTTGACTAAAAATTGGCATAAAGACGAAGATGCTGGCTTGATTTTGCGATGGCAATTTTTGGCGGTCAGTGGCAGTAATTTCTTGTCTTTTTGTGGCTTTTTCTAATGCTACCTGATTGGCAGTCCAATCTAAATCTATTTCCTCTGTCAGGAATTGCGGAGAGTCAGAAACGCTGGGCAGCCAAGCGATCGCCTTCAGGCTCGGATGGCGGTAGAGGGCAGAACCCACAAATGTCTTAATTTCAGGTTTTTTAACGCCGTCAAATACGCTGTAAAATGCTCCCGCAGCCCGAATGATTTCTAAATTGCCGCTAACATCTCTCTGAATGTCTGTAGCTATTTTGTCCAGCCGGTCTTGCAGTTCGGCTTGCATGGATTTGTATTCCCAATTGTACGCAACTGAAGAGGCGATCGCAGAAAGTCCCAATCCTGCACAAAGTGTTAATCCTGCCTGGATGTAACGGCGATAAGCAAGTAAAGTGCTAGTTGCTAAATTCAAGAATTTGTTAGCATTCATATTCTTCGCTGACCTTTTTTTATGGTTCCCACTCAAAATTTCAGGAGGAAGCTTTTTCCTCTTCCCAGGCCGAGCCTGGGAATGAATTTCAGGAGGCTCTGCCTCCGGTTTGGAGGCACGAGACAGCATTACCAGGCACGAGCCTGGTAACGATGTGGGAGCAGTGTTTTGTAGAAGCGCCCGGATAGTATTTTGAGTAAGATGCCGTCGCTGATTTAAATTGAATAAGCAGGGAAAGTCACCGCGTGTTTGGGCTTGACGTAAACCTGCTGATCTCGCGTTAACTTTAGAGAATCGAAGCGCTCGCGACTGACGTAAGCTGTTACTACCTGCTCGGATTCTAACAGTAACTCGGTTTGTATTTCCCGCCCTAAATGAATGATGCGACTGACTTTTGCTAATGAAAAACCAGACTCCGGCTTAGTTTTAATTTCCACGTCGTGGGGGCGCAAAAACAGTACGTCCGAATGAGCGGCTCCATTATTGCGAGCCGTTGTGGCGTTGCTGGCGAACAAACCCGCAGCATTCGACAGCACATTGACCGGCCCAATAAAACTCATCACAAAAGCTGATGCTGGTTTGTCGTAAATTTCAGCAGGAGTGCCAACTTGTTCGACTCTACCTTTGTTCATCACCACAATTTCATCGGCTACTTCCATAGCTTCTTCTTGGTCATGAGTCACAAAAACTGTGGTGATGTTTACTTCTTTGTGAAGGTTGTGCAGCCACGATCGCAATTCTTTGCGGACTTTAGCATCTAATGCTCCAAAAGGTTCGTCTAGCAGCAGCACTTTTGGTTGAACTGCTAGAGCTCTTGCCAAAGCCACCCGCTGCCGCTGGCCCCCGGAAAGTTGCGAAGGATAGCGATCGCCCAAACCTGTCAACTGCACTAAATCCAAAAGTTCATCAACCCGCCTGCTAATCGAGCCTTTAGGAACTTTGCGAATTTCCATCGCAAAGGCAATATTTTTTTTAATAGTCATGTGTTTGAACAAAGCGTAGTGCTGAAACACAAAACCGATATGCCTCTCCTGCACCGACTGATGAGTAGCATCTTCACCGATCAGGTAAATCTGACCGCTGTCCGGCGGTTCTAGCCCCGCGATCATCCTCAGCAGAGTCGATTTCCCGGAACCCGAAGGCCCCAACAGCGCGACTAAAGATCCCCTTTTAATTTCCAAATTCACGTTGTCAATTGCGTGGAAGGAGCCGAAGTGTTTCGATACGTTCTGAACTGTAATGCTCATGAGTTTATTTACCTATTTTAGGAGTTAACAAACCAAACTCCGCTTAGCTGACCGATTTACAGTAGTATATCTTGAAAATAATATTTTGCAACACCTGTAACTTTTTGTATTGTATTTCGAGGCCCTCCTGATGGGGACTGCGCTTCAAAGTTGAGGCTGGCGGGCCCGAAGAGTTAACCCGTAAGCGTTTCGAGATGTAGCGGTAAATGCGATCGTCCCAGAGTAAGCGATGCTGAAATTATGCAGAAACCCGGTTTAATGGACGAAGAATACTGCATCAAAACCTTTAAAACCTTTAATCCCCGTAAAAAACCCGGTTTCTTTGCTGTCGCTGTATATTTTACGGCTGCCGACAATTCCCCGACTCCCGGCGATATTGAAGATTTCACGTAGGAAGTGCTCAATCTGAAGTGCGATCGCACACAATTTAGATCACAATAGTTAATTCAGAAGCCCGCCAGCTTCACCTTTGAGAAACTCACAGAATAGTAAATTCTAACCAGAACACCACTATGGGAAAACCAACAGGCTTTATCGAATTCTTGCGCGAATTGCCCTCCGAACTCTCACCAGTCGAGAGAGTCCACAACTGGGACGAATTTCACCTACCGATGGATGAGGACAAACTCCGCACCCAAGGCGCGCGCTGCATGGATTGCGGCATCCCGTTTTGCCACACGGGCACAATTATCAGCGGCATGGCAAGCGGCTGCCCGATTAACAACCTCATCCCCGAATGGAACGACCTAGTATATCGGGGACTGTGGAAAGAAGCCCTAGACAGACTCCACAAAACGAACAACTTCCCCGAATTCACCGGCCGCGTCTGTCCCGCCCCCTGCGAAGGCGCTTGCGTACTCGGCATCAACAATCCGCCGGTGACGATTAAAAACATCGAAGCCGCAATTATCGACAAAGGCTGGGATGAAGGCTGGATTACCGCCGAACCACCCGCCAAACGCACCGGCAAAAAAATTGCCGTCATCGGTTCCGGGCCCGCAGGTTTGTCCGCTGCCGCGCAACTAAATAAAGCCGGTCATTGGGTAACTGTATACGAAAGAGCCGATCGACCAGGCGGCCTGCTAATGTATGGCATCCCCAACATGAAGCTAGACAAAGAACAAGTCGTGATGCGCCGCCTCAAAGTCCTTGAAGATGAAGGCGTGACATTCGTCTGCAACACCGAAGTCGGAAAAGACCTACCAGCAGAACAACTGCTAAAAGAATACGACTCCGTTGTTCTCTGTACCGGCGCCACCAAACCCCGCGACTTAGGCATCCCCGGCCGGGAATTAAAAAACATCCACTTCGCAATGGACTTTTTGACTGCGAACACCAAAGCAGTTTTAGACAAGAGCACCAACGATAACTTCATCTCCGCCGAAGGCAAAGATATCGTGATCATCGGCGGTGGCGACACCGGCACCGACTGCGTGGGCACCTCCATTCGCCACGGCTGCAAAAGCCTGGTACAGCTAGAAATCCTGCCCAAACCGCCCTCGGAACGCGCCGCCAACAATCCCTGGCCCGAATGGCCAAAAGTCTACCGCCTCGACTACGGGCAAGAAGAAGCCGCAGCCAAATTCGGCGACGACCCCCGCGGCTATCTCACCACGGCGACAAAGTTCGAGGGCGACGAAAACGGCAATGTTAAAGCTGTGCACACAGTTGAGGTGGAGTGGGCGAAAAACGAGAAAGGGCAGTTCATTCCGAAACACATCCCGGGCACGGAAAAAGTGTTGCCGGCACAGCTTGTGTTGCTAGCGATGGGCTTCCTCGGCCCGGAACAGCCCTTGCTGGATGCGCTGGGATTGGAACGGGACGCCCGCAGCAACGTGAAAGCCGAACACGAAAAATATACAACCAGCATTCCGGGAGTTTTCGCGGCTGGTGACTGTCGCCGGGGACAGAGTTTGGTGGTTTGGGCAATTAACGAAGGGCGCGGCGTGGCCCGGGAGTGCGACCTTTATCTGATGGGGAGCACTGATTTGCCTTAGTTTGCAGGATTTACAGTAGGGACACAGCGCCGTGCCCAAGGCGTGTCAACTTAAGCTTTTCGTCCGCCAGTCCTGCCGCCTACCCGGCAGTCCGCCAGGGAATGAATTCCCTGTCTAATAGTGAAAGTCCTCTGAAGAGGACTAATCAGTTTACAAGTCTTTTTCTCAGTCCTCTTAAGAGGACTTTCGCTTTGAGGCAGGGGTTGAAACCCCTGCCGGAGTGCGGGTTTAACGCCCTTATTGACAGGATCGAGGACACGGCAGTGCCGTTTCCCTACCGTTGAATCTGTACTTCACTCGGCTGAAAACTGGTATATTACCCATTAGTTTGTAGTAAGGACTTCAGTCCTTTCTTTTCTCAGGACTAAAGTGCTGACTGCGAACCTATTTTGCTAAAATACAAGTACATAAACAACTTAACTTTGATACATTATTCAGGTTTTGTGCAATAAATCTACTAAATTAAAAACCTATGACTACTCATCCTATCAACCGCGCAACTACCCTCAAAACTGCTTTTAGAGTTTGTAATGTCGAACCCTTAGAAGGCGATGACCTCGATCGCTATTATGTTGATTTATCAGAGGTTCGCAAAACCGAAGCGATCGCAGGTGTCAGTAACATTTTAGACTTTCAAGAACCCGAACAGTTTACTACAATCCTGTTTACAGGGCATCGGGGCTGCGGCAAAAGCACCGAATTGAAGCGAATTCAAAAGCAGTGGGAAAAAGATTATCGCGTCATTTATCTGGAGGTGGACGAAGAAACAGATATTAATGATGTCAGTTATACTGATTTCTATTTAATCGCTATCAAGCAAGTTGAGTTTGAAATGCGGGGTCTGGGACTGAAATTAGATGCTCGCCTGATGGATAATTTTGAGGCTTGGTTTAAGGATGTTACCAAAGAAACAGAACAGACGGTGGAAAGTTCCGTAAGCATCGAAGGAGAAGCAACTTTGGGACCAGAAGCTCCCTTTTTAGCAAAGTTGTTGGTTAAGTTACTGGCACAAATCAAAGGTTCAGATAAGCAGAAAAAAACAATTCGCCAAACTTTAGAAAAAGATATTTCACGATTAAAAGCAGATATCAACTTGCTGTTAAATGATGCTGTTAAAAAATTGCGAAAGAAGTTTCCTAATTATAAAGGTTTTCTGATTATATTTGATAATTTAGACCGCGTTCCTCCAAAGGTGGCAAACCATTTATTTTTTGACTATGCTGCTCAACTTCAAGAACTGAACTGTACGATAATTTACACAGTTCCGCTTTCAGTTCTTTACTCGTCTCAAAATGCCATAAAGAATTTTGACTGTCCTCACATTGTCCCAATGGTCAATATTTATGAATTTAATCGAGATAGCTGTGACTTAAACTACAACGAAGTTAGCTTAAATGCTATGGCTAGTTTAGTCGAACGCCGGGTTGAAGTTGACAAAATCTTTGAGTCTCGCGAACAATTGCTGGAATTAGCAAAAGCCAGCGGCGGTCACGTTCGTCAACTCATGCAGATGATGCGGACGGCTTGCATAACCGCCAGCGGTCGCAGTCATGCTAAAATAATGGCTGAAGATGTTACCTATGCAGTCAAACAAGAACAGTTTAATTTTGAGCGGTTCATCCCACAAGATCATTATCCTGTTTTAGCTCAAGTTTGTTTGACGAAAAATATTAATAAAGATGAAATCAGTGAATTAATATTATTTAATCTTTCGGTTTTGGAATATAACGGCAAAAATCGATGGAACTATCCGAATCCGGTGGTGAAGCAAAATGAAGAATTCCAAAAAGCTCTTCGAGATGCCAGACAATCCAATGTTAACCCTGAATAATCGGGATTTAAAAATTGGGCAGTTTCTAGCGGTAAATCAGCAGGCCTTTACTGAACTGTTGACGTTTGTTGATTTTTCGGACAAGTTTACGATTGGGTTTGTAGAAGTTAATTTTAATGCAGAAGCTGATTGGTTAATTGAGGGTTTAAAAAATCATCCCATTTCTCAAGAAAATCAATTTGAAGTTTTGAATTTTGATGAAAATTTGCGCTTTCTCCGAGACGAAATTATAAAAATTTTACCGACAATTAAGCGAGAGGCAAATAAAGAATTAGTTTTAATTGTGCGGGGATTGGAAAAATCTATTGGCAAATTTGGCGAATATCCTCCGGTTTTACAAGACCTCAATTTTGTGCGAGATGCTTATAAAAGCAGCGTTCCGCATCCGATGCTGTTTGTTTTGCCGGACTATGCGATTACTCGTTTGGCGAAGTTTGCACCGGATTTTTGGGCGTGGAAATCGGGTGTATTTCTGTTTAAAACTACTCAAGCTACTAGAGATGAAGCCGTTGCTCGAACTCTCGATCTGGAAAAAATTTTTAGGACATTAAACCCACCGGAGAAGAAAGAAAGAATAGAACTTTTAGAGTCTTTGTTGATGGAATACAGTCCGAGCCATTCTGGTTCTGAAAAAAATCCTAGTGCTTGCAGCAACATTTTACATCAATTAGGAGTTGCTTATCTCAGTCAAGAAAAGCCAGCTAAAGCGAGAGAATATTTAGAAAAAGCATTGGAGTTGACTGTTGAAACAAAAAATTTAGCGCTGCAAGCTCAAGTATACCAGGGATTGGGAGAATCTTATCAGCAAGAGCAACAATTTTTGGCGGCAGTGAATGCCTATCAAAAATCGCTGGAAATTGCCCGCAAACAGGAAAACCGCCACGGGGAAGCTAATGCTTTATATGGTTTGGGTAATGTCTTTCAGAAGTTGCGGGATTGGTCACAAGCAAAGGTTTTTTATCAGGAATATTTAGAGATTGCACAAGCAGTAGGGAATATTTACTTGCAAGCTATTGCCTATTTACTGTTAGGATGGGTAGCAAAAGAAATGTGGAATCTGAATGAGGCTGAGTGGTATTATCAACAAATTTTAGAAAAATTCAGTGAATTGCCAGATGTTTCCTTTGTTATGATAATTAGTTTATTATTGGGAGAAATTGAGCTAAAGCGTGGCAATTGGGATGAAGCGGAGAGATTGTACCGGCAATCTTTGGAATTGATGACAAAATTGGGCGATCTCTCTGGTATGGCAACTTGTTTGGGACAATTGGGAGATATTGAGCGAAATCGCGGTAATTGGGATGAAGCTGAGAGATTGTACCGACAATGTTTGGAATTAAGGACAGAATTAGGAGATCGCTCTGGCATGGCAACTTGTTGGGGACAATTGGGAGATATTGAGCGATGGCGTGGCAATTGGGATGAAGCCGAGAGATTATACCGACAATGTTTGGAAATTATGACAGAATTAGGCGATCGCTCTGTTATGTCAAGTAGTTGGGGAGTATTGGGAGATATTGAGCTAAAGCGTGGTAATTGGGATGAAGCTGAAAGATTATACCGACAATGTTTAGAATTTAAGACAGAATTGGGAGATAGTTCTGGTATGGCCACTTGTTGGAGACAATTGGGAGATATCGAGCGAAATCGCGGCAATTGGGATGAAGCGGAGAGATTGTACCGGCAATCTTTGGAAGTTGAGAGAGGATTGGGAGATCGCTCTGGTATAGCAACTTGCTGGGAGCTATGGGGAGATATCGAGTTAAGACGTGGCAATTGGGATAAAGCGGAGATATTGTATCAGCAATCTTTGCAATTAAGGACAGAATTAGGAGATCGGTCTGGTATGGCAATTTGTTGGGGACTATTGGGAAATATAGAGAAAAATCTCGGCAATTGGGATGAAGCTGAGAAATTGTACCGACAATGTTTGGAATTTAAGACAAAATTGGGCGATCGCTCTGGTATGGCCACTTCGATCGGTTGTTTGGGAGAAATTGAGATGTTTAGGGGTAACTTGGATGCAGCAGAACCACTTTTAAAAGAGTCTTTAGCGAAGTTAGAAGAACTAGGGGAACCTAGCAAAATTGCCGAGGCAAACTACGATTTAGCACGACTTGAACGCAAACGCAACAACCCAGAGCTTGCCCAACAACATTACAACACAGCCCATCAAATCTTTCAACAATTGGGAGCCACGAAGGATTTAGAAAAAATCGAGCGAGAGTGGCACAACCCGGATGTTTAAGTAATATCAAATCCGCCCTTCATCGGAATTATCCATCTCTCTCTTCTCTTCCTCTGCGTTCTCTGCGTTCTCTGCGGTTAAATCATTCCGAGGCAACCGGAATTGATATTACGGAGGACACGGCAATGCCGTTTCCCTACCCCAAAATAATCGTAGGGGCGGTGCCCCCGTGCCCGCCCTCTCCTGTACCGGATCGCATTTCTCCACCCCCAATCAACCAAAATTCAACGGATCGACATCAATAGTTAAACTAACAGAACGCGGCGTGCGATCGCGCAATCCGATCAAATCCGACAAATCCACCGACTCATCCAAAGGCAACTTCAGCAAAATCTGCCACCGATAGCGATTTGCCACCCGCATAATCGCCGCAGGTGCAGGCCCCAACAATTCACACCCGGGTACAGACAATCGCTCAATATACTCCTGACAAACAGACGCCAATTGTACCGCCGTCACCGCCACTTCTGCCGCATCTACACTGCTCAACCGCAACAAAACCAGCCGCCCCGAAGGTGGATAATTCAGCGCCGCTCTTTCTGCTAATTCTGTTTCCACAAAACCTGCATATTCGTGCCGCCTAACTGCTTGAATAACCCGGTGTTCGGGAGTGTAAGTTTGAATAATTACCCGCCCCGGATCATCACCTCTGCCCGCACGTCCCGCGACTTGAGTTAATGTTTGAAAAGCTCGTTCGCTTGCCCGATAATCTGATAAGTTCAGCAACCCGTCAGCAGACACAACTCCCACCAATGTTACTCCAGCTAAATCTAACCCTTTCGTCAGCATTTGCGTACCCAACAAAATGTCAGCTTCCCCATTAGCAAACTGTGTTAACAATCTGCGGTGATCGCCCTTATTTCTAGTCGTATCACTGTCAAACCGAATTGCCCGCAATTCTGGAAACAATCTCGTTAATTCCTGTTCGACTCGCTGAGTGCCACTGCCAAAGTTTTTGAAGTAAGGAGAACTGCATTCCGGGCAGTTTTGGGGGTGTCGTTCGGTGTGGTTGCAGTAGTGACAGCGCAATATTTCTGCTGTTCCTTCGCCGACGTGGTGATAAGACAGGGAAACATCGCAATTCGGGCATTCCATCACATAGCCGCAACTTCGACAAGAGACAAAGGTACTGTGTCCTCTTCTGTGAATAAAGAGAATACCTTGCTGTTGTCTTGCTTGCAATTGTTCCAGCGCGTTTTGCAGGGAAGCACTGAAAATAGAGCGGTTTCCTTGCCGCAATTCTTGGCGCATATCGACTATTTCCACAGGCGGCATCGGGCGGGAATAAATGCGATCGGGCAATGATAAATAATGGATATTTGGTAACGAGTAATAATCTCGGCGCGTCCCCACCAAGGTCTCTAATGCTGGCGTTGCGGAACCTAAAATTAAGGGACAATTTTCTAATTCGGCGCGCCATTTGGCAACGGTGCGGGCATGGTAGCAGGGGGCTGGTTGGTCTTGTTTGAAGCTGCTGTCGTGTTCTTCATCGAGGATAATTAAGCCGAGGTGAGGTAATGGCGCAAAAATGGCCGATCGCGTGCCGATGACAATTTGCGGCGTTCCAGTCAGCATCTGACGCCATGTATCGTAACGTTCGCCGTCGGATAGGGCGCTGTGGTAGACGCAAATTTGCTCGCCAAAACGGGCGCGGAATCTGTCTGTAAGTTGCGGTGTGAGGCCGATTTCGGGAACGAGTACGAGGGCGGATTTGCCGCTGGCTAAGATGGGGGCGATCGCCTGCAAATACACTTCCGTTTTCCCGGAACCTGTAACGCCGTGCAGCAGCACTTGACGGAATCCCCAAAAAGAGTTAATAAACGCTAAAGCTTGAGCTTGAAAATGAGTTAAAGTTTTGGGTGCATCGGGCAATTGAGAAATTCCGCGATCGCCCCTGAGCACTTCCCTTTGATCGATAACAACGCTACCTTTTTGTTCCAAATTTTTGACAACAGAAGAACTCGCGCTGCAAATTCTCAGCAAATCGTTCAGCCACATTTCACCGCCGCCGCGCCGCAAAACTTCCAATACTTCTTGTTGCCGCTTGGTTAAATCTGTGCCAAATGCACTAGCAATTAATGTCACTGCCGGTTTGAGTTGTGGTTTCGGAGGAGTGGGAGGTTCTAAATAACTTTCTACCCAACCGCGTTTCAATAAATCTTTCAATCCCCGATAACTTCCCTTGACTTGTCGCTGGAGGTATTGCCAAGTGTAATCGCCGTTTTTTTGAGCTTGCAGCAATTGCAAAATTTGACTGGCTGCGGGATTGAGAAATGTTTCGGCATTGGGAGAAATTGCGTCCTTAATTAAGCGAATTCGGCGCACGGAACGGCTTAACAAACCGGGTGGCAAGGAGGCTCTAATTACTTGAATTAAAGGTGTGCAATAATAGGTGGCAGTGCGATCGAGCAATTCCCAGTAATTAGGCGGGAAAAAACCCGCACTGACAACATCTTCGACATCTTTAACTCGCGCCGGATCTAAGTCTGCCGGCAGTTGAGAAATGAACCGAATCGCGATCGCCCCTACCTGTTGACTGCCAAAGGGTACACTCAAAATATCCCCTGGTTGCACGGTAAGTTCCGCAGGTAAACGATAGGTAAATAACTTGTTTTCCTCCCCAGGCGAGTCCCCCGCAACCCTGAAAGGAGAGTCCACCAATACCTCGATCCACTCTGCTTGCACGGTGGGGCACTGGGGCGGTTCGCTGCTGCCGTAGGATGCCCCGGCCTCTGCCGCTATAGGGGTTGACAAACCAAAAGTGACAGTAGACATAGGGTTGCACATCAAACTAGGAGGAGCCGCGGTCAAAGGGAGTTTTCATTATCCCTCAGTTTAGCTCGATCGATCGCTCTTAGCTGCGGGAATTGGCCATCGGAATCTCGATCGCCAATTCAGTCCCTTCTCCAATTGCGGATATGCACTCCAAATTCCCGCCGTGTTTTTCCACAACAATCTGATAGCTAATTGAAAATCCCAAACCTGTCCCATAACCAACTTGTTTGGTGGTAAAAAACGGATCGAAAATTTTCGCTTTTACAGATTCATTCATTCCCAGACCATTATCTTTGATGCTAATTTTTGCCCAATTTTCCGAAATAATAGAAGTAGTAATGGTCATCTGGATAGGGTTGGCTTCTATCTCGTCCACTGAAGATTTTTGCTCTCGCGCCCGCAGGGCATCAACAGCATTATTAATGATGTTCATAAATACCTGATTTAATTGCCCCGCATAACACTCTACCTTGGGCAAAGCTCCATAGTTTTTAATAAATCTTATAGCCGAATGACCGGGCTTTTCTTTAGTTAAATGCTGCAAGATTAACAGCGTGCTGTCAAGTCCTTCGTGAATGCTAACGGGTTTCTTTTCACCTTCATCTACCCGCGCAAACTTGCGTAAAGTCAACACAATGTCGCGGATGCTCTCGGAGCAAACTTTCTCCGATTCTTGATAAATAAGCAGGGCGATCGCAAACTTATAAAGGCGGGCCCAGCGGGAAAAATTGCCCGATTCAGACAACCTTTGTACAAAACCCGCCGGCAATGCAAAGCGAAAATATTGAATGTGAGTGCGATCGACCGGGGGCGATGGGAAAAGTGCGATCGACTGGGCGCGCGAGATCCCACAAGCAATCTCTAGTAACAAGCTAATTGCTCTCTCCCAGAACGCAATCACACTATAGCATTGCTGAGAAATCTCACTTTAATGTGTCGATCGTACTCACACACCCGCACCATTTTGTGCTAAGAACTACTACTTGTGACAACATCCACACAGCAGTTTATATTTGGAGAGTAATTGATGTCAGGTAGCGAAGTTCGTGCAGACTTTTGGATGAGCGAGTACATTACCCCTTGGGATATTTACGTTCACGGCATCATCGCGGTGCTCGCTTACAAGAAAACAGCCTATCAAGAAATGTACGTGGTTCAGACCGGTACTTACGGCAAAGGCTTAGTTTTGGATGGTAAGTGGCAATCTTGTACAGGCGACGAGTTTCTGTACCACGAACCCCTGGTGCACCCAGCCATGATTTGTCACGGTTCACCCAAAAAAGTGCTCGTTCTCGGCGGCGGAGAAGGAGCTACAATTAGAGAAGTGCTGCGCTGGAAAACAGTTGAAAAAGTCGTGATGATCGACATTGACGGCGAAGTAGTAGAAGCTTGCCGCGAACACCTGCCCGAAATGCACCAAAATGCCTTTGACGACCCCCGCTGCGAAGTAGTAATCGGCGATGCTTTGGACTATTTAGATAAAACTGACAATGATTGGGATATTGTCATTTCTGACTTGTCCGATCCCATTGAAGAAGGCCCATCTTTCCAGTTGTTTACCAAGGAGTATTTTGAGAAAGTTCGCAGCGTAATGTCACCTAACGGATATTTCGTAGTGCAAGCGGGCCCCGTTTCTCCGGCAGAAATGAAAATGCACGCTCGCATTGTAAATACCCTGAAATCTGTTTTCTCCAATGTTCAATCCTGCACCAGCTTTATTTCTACTTATGGAGCTCCTTGGGGTTTTGCCGTAGCTTCTAATCAAGAAATAAATACGCGACCAGATCCCGAAGCTACTGACAAATTACTCGCCGAGAAAACAACTGGCGGGTTGCGGATGTTGGACGGGATTACACTGTTGGGGTTGATGCAAGTTCCCGGTCACTTGCGGCAGGTAATCGCCGCTGAAACCGAAGTTTACACTATGGCAGCACCGCCTAAGTTTTTCGGGAAAGGTTCGGTTGGTCAGTGAAGTTAAAGTGAAAGAGAAAACTCGTTTGGAGTAACTGAGATGGACAATTTAATTCGCATAGTCGCTGCAATTTTTCTTCCCCCGCTGGGCGTATTTTTGACGGTCGGCATCGGTACTGATTTTTGGATCAACTTGGTTCTCACGTTTTTGGGCTTTATTCCCGGCATCATTCACGCTATTTGGGTGATTGCTAAGCACGATCGAGCTTAACTTGAGGTCAAATCCTGTTTTGGGATAATAAACAGGCAAGAGAAAATAAGTTTTCTTTTGCCTGTTTTCACGAATTAATATCTATTAAATCTGCGTTGATCCGCCTTCGTGGGCGGTTAAAAATAAAAAAATCTAATTTTTATCAGAATTTGATTGAACCTCAATTTCTTCACAAACCAATTCAGCAATTTTTTTCGCCGCCCCCGATTCTCCTCGAACCGCACGCAAACGATCGCCCATTTGTGCTAATTTATCAGGATTGCTCAAATAGTCGATCGCCAATTGAGCCACAGCATCCGGTTCCAGCTTCCCAATTAACTCCGGCACAATCTCTTCCTGTGCCCAAATATTCGGCCAAGCATAAAGCTTTCCCTTTCCCAATTGCCAGATTAGCCAATTAATCGCAGTCGCAAAAACTGAACCCACTAACGGCAAATTTGCCAGCAATCCCGGCAATCCGTCCCAAGCTTTCATCGCATCCAATTGCTGCGTCGGAATCAAAACAATCATCGGTACGGCTAACGAACCCAATTCGGCAGTATTCGCTCCCACAGTAGTTAAACACAGGCTGCATTCTGATAGCAAATCGTAGGCTGGTGTCTGCGTCCAAAGTTCTACTTGCAAGTTATTTGCTGTCTGCAAAAACGGCGTTTCTGTTAACTGAAGTTCGGCGCTGGCGTTTTCAAATAAATGCAGGCAAGGATTTTGTTCAGGGTCGGCAAAACGTGCTAGAGTTTGCACATCTATGGTAGGAGCAACGGGAATTACAAAGCGAGTTTCAGGGCGGATGCGGTGGATGGATTGGGCGATCGACAAACATAACGGTACACCTAAAGCTAATTTGGCCGCTTTAGAACCGGGCAACAATCCAATTAATTCTATTTTTGTACGAGGCAGAGCCTCTGGATATGCGTTTCCAGGAACAGCCTGGGAACGAGCTACTTCCGCAATTAAATCTCCTACAACTGTAAATTTATTAGCATATTTTGGTGGAATTATAGCAAAAACTTCGGGTTTCATCGCCGCAAATTTATCAATCCAGCGATACCACCGCGCGTCCCATTCAGCATAAATAACAGTGCGATATTGGAGTCTTTTGCCAATAACAACCGTAAAAAATTGATCGCCGCCTAAAAACAAAACAACTCCTGTTTCATACCAATCCCAATTTTCAGCAGTTTTGCCCCACAATAAGAATGGAAAAAAATGCTCCGGTGCTTGCACTCTGTCAACTTCTGGGTAGGAAGATGCGATTTGCGCTTCTTTCCCGGTGGCGTGCGGACAGGGGGACAGCACCACAGAGATTCGCGCTTGAGTGCCCGCGTTCCCCAATTCCTCGCGCAAAGCTTGGACGGCGGGACGTACCCAAGTTGCTAATTCTCCGGGGCCGTTGGAGAGGATTAAAATATCTACTGCCATAGGATTTAAGATTTGAGAGGATGCAACGGAGATTTTATGACAGATTTAATTAATGCCGTCAAGACGGGTGATGTTGCGGCTGTAGAAAGTGCGATCGAACAGCGTGCAGATATCAATGCTAAAGATGAGGAAGGCACGACGGCTTTGACGACTGCGGCTGAGGCTGGCAATTCGGCGATCGTCAAAAAATTGCTGGCGGCTGGTGCGGATGTCAACAGTCACGACAATGACGGGTGGACGCCGTTAATGAGTGCCGCTGCTGCCGGACATACGGAGATTGTACAGCTTTTGCTGGAGGTGGGAGCGGATGTGAATGCTAAAACTAATTTTGGTTTGACGGCTTTGATGAGTGCTGCAGGTAGCGGGCGCACTCAAGTTGTGGAATTTTTAATCGATAAAGGAGCGGATATCAAAGCGTATGATAATAATACTTGGACTGCCTTAATTTGGGCGTCTTCGGAGGGCCACAAAGATGCGGTTGAGGTTTTGAAGCTAGCGCGCGATCGCCATTAAAGACTTAGAAACCGGGTTTATTCGAGAAACCCGGTTTCTTGAGGGTACAATCAATTATCGCACCGACAGCAGCAATCAGGCACATCCCGAATAGCTGCGAGAATTCTATCCAAGTAAAAGTGTCCCAAAAGAAGATTCTGGTAATAAATTCAACTTGAGATTTCCGCCACCTTCAATAACTGCGATCGTGTCACCGCCGTTGGTTTGGATTGCTAAATCTCGATTATTGTTGGTGGGAATCAGAATGTAGGGATAGGAGAA
The DNA here is from genome assembly GCF_036702115.1 of Microcoleus sp. LAD1_D5. NCBI lineage: Bacteria > Bacillati > Cyanobacteriota > Cyanophyceae > Oscillatoriales > Microcoleaceae > Microcoleus > Microcoleus sp. LAD1_D5. The sequence continues at coordinate 17,096 of NZ_JAUBSA010000023.1, forward strand.
ATACCCTGCATACCCTCCGAGTTGAATACGATCCTGACCTTTGGTAAAGTTCTGAATTGTAGCAAAACCGGGCCCGATGTAGAACAGTTCGATGTCAATCCCGTGACGGCGCCCCGTAAAAATTGTGGCGAGCATGAATGTATCGCGGCCACTACTACCAATGAGAGTATCGAATTCATTACTGCCAATGAAAGTATCGAATTCATTACTGCCGTAACTTTCCGGCCAGAGCGTTATTGAGCCTGCCCTTCCTACTTCAACTCCAAATACTCTGACATTCCCCACCCCTACACCAGTGACGACATCATTGCCGGAAGTTCCGACAAAAGTCGCAGAGCGACTAGGCTCAAATTGCCCAAAATTAAAGTAGTGTTCCCTACCTGTTTTCAAAGCTCCAGAGTTGACCAACGGTACAATATCGCGGTTTTCCCTTAAGTATTCTGATTCAAAAAATGAAGTACCAAAACGGCCTTCTTTTGCCCCGAATTGAATAAAGTGGTTGTAGCCATTTTTAAAAGTTCCATTCTGAATAAACGGCACCACATCTTGGTTATTTGCTATGTAAAACGCTTCGTCATAGTCAGGTGACACGCGGGTGCGGCCTTCTTCGTAGCCCAACTGAATAAAGTGATCGATGCCAGACGCAAAAGGGGCGTTGGGATTGTTTGGGGTGCGAACCAGGGGAGCAATATCTGGATTTTGAGATAGATAGGTTTGTTCGTCAAAGTACCGCGATACTTGGGTCAGGCCGCCGGCTTGACCGAACTTTTCAAAGTGTTCTCTGCCGGATTTTATAATTCCTGCATCAATAGCAGGTTTCACCCAAGGATATTGCGCCAGGTAGTATGGTTCGTCAAAAATTGCGTAGTTAGCCATGTTTTTATACTACGGATTTAATGATTTTGATATTTAGAAACCTGGTTTCTGAAGCGTACAATTAATTAATAAAGTTGTTAACTTTGTGTCATGGTACTGTTCGATACTGGCACGATGAACACGGTTCTCGGTATTTGACAGCCGAAGCAAAAGCTGAGCCAGCAGAAGAACAACTAGATCGCTATCGACAGCAATTTGGCAACTGCTATAATCTGAGTTCAGTAGGGTGCGTTATTAACGCACCTACCATGTTAACTGAGAAAGAGATAACCGAGGTTCCGGTTATTTAAGGAATAGGTAGAAAGTGCCGTCCCCCTTTTGCTGAGTCGCAGAGAAAACTAAATTTCCTCCCCCCTCAATCCTACCAATTGTTTCAGATCCTGGGCTTAGGATTAACAACTCGTTACCACCACCACTTGTTCTGTAGGTAGCGGGTGAGCCTGCCAACTGGATCTTGTCATTGTCTTTATCAAAGTTCCGAATTGTAACTATACCGGTGATATCCGCATAGAGTGTACGGGATGTGGGATTACCGGAGGTAGCAGGAACTCCGAGTACGAATGTATCCTTCCCAGGGCCGCCGATCAGGACATCAGATTCATCACTTCCAAAGCTTTCATACTGCCGATTGCCTTGGGGATCGATACCTACTTCCACTCCAATCAGTTCGGTATTCCCCACACCAATGCCTGTGAGGATGTCATTGCCGGAAGTTCCGACAAAAGTAGCGGATCGGTTTGGCTCGTTTTTCCCGAAATTGAAGTAGTGTTCCCGACCGGTTTTCAATGCTCCAGAGTTGACAAAGGGCACAATGTCGGGGTTTTCTTTTAAGTATTCCGGTTCAAAAAATGAAGTCCCAAAACGACCGTCTTTGAGTCCGAATTGAATGAAATGCTGGTAGCCTGATTTGAAAGTTCCGTTCTGAACGAACGATCGCAACTCTGAGTTATTTGCCAAATAAAACTCTTCGTTGTATTCAGGTGACACGCGGGTGCGACCCTGTTCGTAGCCCAACTGAATAAAGTGATCGATGCCAGAGGCAAAAGGCGCGTTTGCATTGTTTGGGGTGCGAAGCAGGGGAGCAATATCTTGATTTTGAGATAGATAGGTTTCTTCGTCAAAGTAACGCGATACTTTGGTCAGGCCGCCGGCTTGACCGAACTTTTCAAAGTGTTCTCTGCCGGATTTTATAATTCCTGCATCAATAGCAGGTTTCACCCAAGGATATTGCGAAAGGTAGTATGACTCGTCAAAAATTTCATAATTAGTCATAATTTTGGCTCCAAGCTTAGTCTGCTTACTTGTCGATTAAACTTGACCCACTATTAGTAACTCTACTAACTAAGGATGTCAAGTTAATTATTGTTAAGCCAAATTTATTATTTTTTTTATGGCAAACACAACAGCACGATCGCCCATTTTGCGAATGTGCGATCGCACTCCCCAGCAGCAATCAGGCAAATCCTGAATACCTTCGAGATTTCTATCCAATAAGGGAAGATTGGAAAAAACTATCTTGTGCTAAGAGATTCAAACTGAGATTTCCGCCGCCTTCAATTACAGCAATTGTGTCAAGCCGACTGGTTGTGGGAATACCATTTGTAGAAGTTGGGAAGCCATTAGTTTGGATAGCTAAATCTTGATTATTGTTGATGGGAAATATCAATAATTGTTCTAAGGAAATCCTTGGAAGCTGGATGCTATCCTGACCTTGGGTAAAGTTCCGAATTGTAGCAAAACCCGGCCCGATGTAGAACGGGAACGTGTTAGGCGTCGGTCTACTACCCCCTATACCTCGAACTGTACCCGCCAACATAAATCTATCGCGACCGCTACCGCCAATCAGAGTATCGAATTCATCGCTGCCACCACCTCCATAGGGCCAGGTTCTGTCATTGCTTAAATCTAATTGAACTCCAAATATGTCAACATTTCCCACTCCGAAACGGGTGACGATATCATTGCCGGAAGTTCCCATAAAAGCTGCTCTGCGATCTGCTTCAAATTGCCCGAATTCTCGGTAGTGTTCTCCACCTGTTTTGAAAAATCCCGCCCTGACTGCTGCTGCTACATCACTGTTGCTATCCAAGTATATTCGCTCAACAAAGGTGTTCGCATAAAGACCTTCTTTGACTCCGAAGTTGACAAAGTGCTGAAATCCTGATTTAAAAGTTCCGTTCTCTACAAGCGGAGCCAGTATGGGGTATCGTTTTAAATAAAATGCTTCGTCATAGTCAGGCGATACTCGCGTTCGACCTTCTTCGTAACCGAACTGAATAAAGTGATCTAAGCCTGTAGCAAAAGGCGCATTTGGATTGTTGGGAGTGCGGACAAAGGGTTTAAGGTCTGGATTTCCCTCAAGGTAAGTATCTTCGTCAAAATACCGCGATATTTTTGTGAGGCCGGCGGCTTGACCGAATTTTTCAAAGTGTTCTCTTCCAGATTTGATGATTCCTGCATCAATGGCTGGTTTCAGCCACGGATATTGCGAAAGGTAGTATTGTTCGTCAAAGATATCGTAATTCATTGTTGCTCCTTTAAGAACGTAAAGTGCGATCGTACTTTTTTATATAACAATCGCCTACCACCAATAAAAAATCATTAGTCCTTAGCTAATGACTAATGACTAATGACTAATGACTAATAACTAATGACCAATGACTAACCAATTAAGAAAGTACCGTTACCGTTAGATTCTTGGAAACTCAAATTCAAACTTGCTCCTCCTTCAATCACGCCGAGCACGTCTCCAAAACGTTGGATTGACAAATTACTGCCAACGGGAATCAGGCTGTAGCCGTTTAATGAAGTTCCTTGCAGTTGGATAAAATCGCTTTCGATGTCGAAGTTGCGAATGGTAGCTTGACCGTTACCCAAATACAGCGGTGTCGGGCTAAAATTCCCGGCTGTAGCAGGAACTCCGAGTACGAATGTATTGGTTCCCGGAGCACCAATCAAGACATCGAATTCATTGGTGCCAAAGCTTTCATACTGTCGGTTGCGTTGCGAATCTAGACCTACTTCCACTCCCACGAGTTCGACATCCCCGACGCCAACACCAGTTAAAACATCGTTGCTGCGGCTGCCGACAAAAGTTGCATCGCGGGCCGGCTCAAATTGTCCAAAATTGAAGAAGTGTTCCCGGCCTGTTCTCAAGTTTCCAGAGTTGACAAACGGCACAATGTCGGGGTTTTCTTTTAAGTATTCCGGTTCAAAAAATGAAGTCCCAAACCGACCGTCTTGGATTCCGAATTTAATGAAATGGTCGAAGCCGGATTTGAAAGTTCCGTTCTGAACGAACGGTGCGACATCTGAGTTGTTTGCTAAATAAAAATTTTCGTTGTACTCAGGCGATACTTGGGTGCGGCGCTGTCCTTCATCGTAACCGAACTGGATAAAGTGATCGAGGCCGGTAGCAAAAGGTGCGTTTGGGTTGACTGTGCGGACGAAGGGTGCTAGGTCTGGATTCCCAGCAAGGTAAGCATTTTCGTCAAAATAACGCGATACTTTAGTTAGACCGCCGGCTTGACCAAATTTTTCAAAGTGTTCTCTCCCGGATTTGATTACTCCTGCATCAATCGCTGGTTTGATCCAAGGATATGAGGCCAGGTAGAATTGTTCGTCGAAAATTGCGTAGTTAGCCATGTTTCCCCCTTAAGGTTGGGATGAGTTTGAGAGTTTATAGCAATTAGCTTTCCATGAACTCGATCGCCGATCAGGAATTTACACAAAACAAACGTTATGAACTGGTGTTAAATTCCTGGTAAAATGTCAACTTTTTTGACTCAGCAATTATCCGCAGGCTACATTCTGCCTTCACAAATTATGCCTTTTTCCCCTCAGTTAATTGCTCGATCGCAAGTTTGATCAATTATACAAAACTTGGAACTTTTTTCAGGATTTCTTTCTCAATCGTTGGTTAATTTTTAATTATTTTTATCCAACTCATTAATCCTATACACATTAATATATATTTGTCAAGTTAATTTTTGTAAAGAAAAATTGGAGTATTTGCTCAAGGAATTTATAAAAAAATGTAACGAAAAGTTGACCTAAATTTGTCGAATTGTGTCATGTGCAGGCTCAAATCGCCTAATGGCAAGCGTTTTCTGGTAAAAATGCTTATGGGATAAAAAAATTCCCGATTCGCGAAAACAGCATCTTAAAGGAGCCTAACCGGATGTTCACTCACGTCAAGCCCACCATTCGCCACGTTGTGCCGGAAAACTTGCAGGGGCGATCGCTCATGAAGGTGGTCTATGTCGTACTGGAACCGCAGTATCAAAGCGCCCTGTCGGCAGCGGTTCGATCGATAAACCAGAAAAATCCGAATCTGGCAATAGAAATCAGTGGCTACCTGATCGAGGAACTCCGCAGCCCGGAAAATTACGAAGCCTTCAAGCGGGATGTGGCGGATGCCAATGTATTTATTGCTTCTCTAATTTTCATCGAAGATTTGGCAGAAAAAGTTGTAGCGGCGGTGGAACCGCTGCGCGACAGCTTGGATGTCGCCGTCGTCTTCCCGTCGATGCCAGGGGTGATGCGGCTCAATAAAATGGGCAGTTTCTCGATGGCACAGTTGGGACAAAGCAAAAGTGCGATCGGCGAATTCATGAAAAAACGGAAGGAAAAATCCGGGAGTTCCTTCCAAGACGGAATGCTGAAACTGCTGCAAACTTTGCCGAAAGTGCTGAAATATTTGCCCATCGACAAAGCCCAAGATGCACGCAACTTCATGCTGAGTTTCCAGTATTGGCTGGGGGGTTCCCAAGAAAACTTGGAAAACTTCTTGCTGATGCTGTCACATAAATATGTCTTCAAAGGTCAGTCACAGCCAACTTTCCAAGAACCGGTTGTCTACCCAGACATGGGGATTTGGCATCCTTTGGCATCGTCGATGTTTGAAGATGTAAAAGCATATCTGACCTGGTTTAATGCCCGTACAGATATTTCTGCCGATCTAAAAGATCCCCTCGCACCCTGCATTGGTTTAGTGTTGCAACGCACTCACTTAGTCACAGGAGATGACGCGCACTATGTAGCAATGGTGCAGGAATTGGAGGCAATGGGCGCGCGGGTTGTGCCGATTTTTGCCGGCGGTTTGGACTTCTCTAAACCTGTTGAGAATTTTTTCTTGGAAGTCGGGGCAAAAGGTGTTACACCTCTGCCGATTGTTGATGCGGTGGTTTCTCTGACTGGTTTTGCTTTGGTGGGCGGCCCGGCGAAACAAGATCACCCGAAGGCGATCGAATCTTTGAAAAAATTAAATTGCCCTTACATGGTGGCTTTGCCGCTGGTTTTCCAAACGACAGAAGAATGGGAAAATAGCGATTTAGGCTTGCACCCGATTCAAGTTGCGTTGCAAGTTGCCATTCCTGAGTTGGATGGTGCGATCGAACCGATTATTGTGTCGGGACGCGATGGTGCAACTGGAAAGGCGATCGCCCTACAAGACCGGATCGAAGCAATTTCCCAGCGCGCTATGAAATGGGCAATGCTGCGCCGCAAACCAAAATTAGATAAAAAAGTTGCGATCACAGTTTTCAGTTTTCCTCCCGATAAAGGCAACGTCGGAACAGCCGCTTACTTGGACGTTTTCGGCTCGATTTACGAAGTATTGAAAGCCTTAAAAGGTAACGGTTACGACTTGCCAGAATTGCCGGATTCCGCCGAGAAACTGATGCAAGAAGTCATTCATGACGCAACAGCCCAATACCAAAGTCCCGAATTAAATATTGCTTACCGGATGTCGGTAGCTGAATACGAAGAATTCACTCCTTATTCGGAACGGTTGCAAGAAAATTGGGGCCCGCCTCCGGGACATTTGAACAGCGACGGACAAAATTTGCTTATTTTTGGCAAACATTTTGGCAATGTGTTTATCGGAGTGCAACCTACTTTTGGATACGAAGGCGATCCGATGCGGTTGTTATTCTCTCGTTCTGCTAGCCCGCACCACGGTTTTGCTGCTTACTATACATATTTGGAGCGCATTTGGGGTGCGGATGCGGTGCTGCACTTTGGCACTCACGGTTCCCTGGAATTCATGCCCGGTAAGCAGATGGGGATGTCTGTCGATTGTTATCCTGACAGTTTGATCGGCAAGATTCCTAACCTCTATTATTACGCTGCTAATAATCCTAGTGAGGCAACAATTGCTAAGCGTCGCAGTTATGCTGAAACAATCAGTTATCTGACTCCTCCGGCTGAAAATGCTGGGTTGTACAAAGGTTTGCAGGAACTCAGCGAGTTAATTGCTTCTTATCAAACTTTGAAAGAGACTGGGCGCGGTGTGCCGATTGTTGATGCGATCGTCGAAAAATGCCGTTTGGTGAATTTGGATAAGGATATCGCCTTACCTCCCGAACAAGAACGCGGGGTTGCTGCGGACATGACTGCCGAGGAACGGGACAATTTAGTTGGCTTGGTTTACCGCAAGTTGATGGAGATTGAGTCGCGGTTGTTACCTTGCGGTTTGCACGTTATCGGTAAGCCGCCGACTGCTGAAGAGGCGATCGCAACTTTGGTTAACATTGCCAATTTAGACCGGGAAGAAGACGGATTAGTCAGTTTGTCGCGGATTATTGCTCAAAGTTGCGATCGCAATATTGACGATATCTACACAAACAATGACAAAGGCATTTTAGCAGATGTTGAATTGCTGCAAAACATCACTTTAGCCTGTCGGGATGCCGTCACCGCTTTGGTGAAGGAACAAACCGATGCTGAGGGTCGAGTTTCCCTGGTTTCCAAGTTGAATTTCTTCAACATGGGCAAGAAAACACCTTGGATTGAATCCTTACACGCAGCGGGTTACAAAAAGGTCGATCCAGACCTAATTAAACCGCTGTTTGAGTATCTAGAATTCTGCTTGCAGCAAGTTTGTGCCGACAACGAATTGGGCGCATTATTGCGCGCCCTAGAAGGCGAATACATTATCCCTGGCCCAGGCGGCGATCCGATTCGCAACCCGGATGTTTTGCCGACTGGGAAGAATATGCACGCTTTGGACCCGCAGTCAATCCCCACCACAGGGGCGATTAAGTCTGCTAAGGTTGTAGTCGATCGGCTGTTAGAAAGACAGCGCGTTGATAACGGCGGAAATTACCCAGAAACGATCGCCGTTGTGTTGTGGGGAACCGACAACATCAAGACTTACGGCGAATCCCTCGCGCAAGTAATGTGGATGGTGGGAGTGAAGCCAGTTCCCGACGCATTGGGCCGGGTAAACAAACTCGAATTGCTTTCTTTAGAAGAGTTGGGACGCCCTCGAATCGACGTAGTAATTAACTGTTCGGGCGTATTCCGCGACTTGTTCATCAACCAAATGAATTTGTTAGATAAAGCCGTGAAAATGGCAGCGGAAGCCGACGAACCCTTAGAGATGAACTTCGTCCGCAAACACGCCCTGAAGCAAGCGGAAGAAATGGGAATCAACCTGCGACAAGCAGCAACCCGGGTATTTTCCAATGCCTCTGGTTCCTATTCATCTAACGTCAACTTGGCGGTAGAAAACAGCACTTGGGAAAGCGAAGCCGAGTTGCAGGAAATGTACTTAACTCGCAAATCCTTCGCCTTTTCTTCCGACAATCCCGGAACAATGGAACAAGATCGGCAGATTTTTGAATCATCCTTAAAAACTGCGGAAGTCACCTTCCAAAACTTGGATTCTGCAGAGATTTCCCTAACCGACGTGTCGCACTATTTCGACTCTGATCCGACTAAATTGATCGGCAGTTTGCGCGCAGATGGGAAGAAACCGGCATCCTTTGTTGCTGATACCACCACAGCCAACGCGCAGGTGCGGACGCTATCAGAAACCGTGCGTTTAGATTCGCGGACTAAGCTGCTGAATCCGAAGTGGTACGAGGGGATGTTGTCGCACGGCTATGAAGGTGTGCGGGAGATTTCTAAGCGTCTGGTGAATACGACTGGATGGAGTGCGACTGCGGGCGCTGTGGATAATTGGGTGTATGAGGATGTCAACACTACGTTTATCCAAGATGAGGAGATGCAGAAGCGTTTGCTTAACTTAAATCCTCATTCGTTCCGCAAGATTGTCAGCACTTTGCTTGAGGTGAATGGCAGGGGTTATTGGGAAACTTCGGAGAACAATTTGGATCGTCTGCGTGAACTTTATCAGGAGGTGGAAGACCGAATTGAGGGGGTAGAATAGGATTCCCGAATTAGTGTAGAAGGGTGTAGGGGTAGCTGATACCCCTGCACTGTTTTGAGAACATCAAGTTGAGGTAGATAAATTTAAGAGCATTGGTATAGTTTAAGGGTAGAGATTACCGTACTCATACCCCCTTCAGCAGTAGGGAAAATTCTACACAAACTATGTGCAAATCTCTAGTTAGTATGTTATACTGTATGTATAAAAAATTAATAATATACAAAACATTAAGTTAATATACTAAGCATTAAAAGAAATTATTATGGCTAAAATAGATAAACTAATTACTAAGCTGATGCTCGGTGCATCTGATGCTAACTTTTCCTTTAGCGATTTATGTCAAATTGTCCAGATTTTAGGGTTTGATGTAAGGATGAAGGGAAGTCACCATATTTTTAGTAAGGAAGGTGTCGAAGAAATTCTAAATCTCCAACCACAAAAAGGAGATAGCTCAAAAGCTAAGCCTTTTCAAGTTAAGCAAGTTCGTGCAGTAGTTTTGAAGTATAAACTGGTCAATCAAGATGATAATGAAGTATGAAGTAATTATTTACTGGAGTCAGGAAGACCAAGCTTTTATTGCCGAAGTGCCTGAATTAGCTGGCTGCGCCGCCGATGGTGAAACTTATCAAGAAGCTCTGCAAAATGTAGAAATGATTATGCAGGAGTGGATTGAGACTGCTCAGGAATTAGGGCGCTCTATCCCTCAACCTAAAGGTAGATTGATGTTGGTGTAGTTGAAATAGAATCACAGGCGATCGCCCTTATTTTCCCAAAGTGCGATCGCCCTTATTTTCCCAAAGTACGATCGCCCTTATCTTCCCAAAGTGCAATTAAACTTGACCAGGCAAATCCAAGGCAATTAATAAAGCTTGATTCAGCAGAAGTATTGCTTCATCACTAAGCATTCCTCGTAAACTCAATAAACGAGGTTTAGATAATACCCGTACTTGATCTGCCATAGCGATAGAATCGTTGGTTAATCCACCGTCGGGAGCTTTAATTAATACCTGAGTGGGATAAACTCGTTTACCAGTTTGATAAGTAGTGCAGGGAATAGCCAAAACTACAGGGCTATATGTATTGATTGTAGCTCGACTAACGATGATAACAGGACGGGTTCCTCCTTGTTCAGAACCCTCAACAGGCTCAAGTCTAGCATCATAGACTTCTCCCCGGTTCATACAGGAGATTCTCCCAATTGCAACGCTTCCCAACTCGCTACCGCAAACTCAGCCTCCATCTGTAGCACTTGAGCTTGATAGTCTGGATATTGTACCATTTCAATCAGTGCTGCATCAATTTCTGATCGTTTACCCTGAGTTTGGGTTGTTACCCGATCGCGAACCAATGCTGACAATACTTCTAACAGTTGCTGTTGCTCTTCAAGAGTGAGATTTTGAGCCTGACTCAGTACCTCGCTATAAGTAGACATAGATTTTTCATTAAGATTTTTTGCTGATTGTCATTATAGCAATTTAGAATCGAAGGAAGTGCGATCGCCCTTATCTTCCACTGCATGGCAACTTAGTTTTGAAAAATGTTGGCAGTAACCTTAATGTTATCACCTGCGCTTCAACCCCAGCACGCTGAGAAAAAAGCTCGACAAAACCATCTGCAAACCGACAGTCAAGCAAGTGAGTGAGGGAATAACCAAACGCAGAGTTTTAGAAGGATCGAGAGAACCGAAAGCCGTTTCGCTCCAGATAGTTAATGACAAGAACGAGCCAACTATTCCGATTAAAATCAGTGTGACTCCGACAATCAATCCTGTCTCTAGGGTGACATAGCGAAATATTTTGTTTAGTTTGGGGTCTTCGGGCAGAAATTTCTCGCTGATGGCGAAAATTTTGGTAAAAAAAGCGAAAGTTACTGCTTGAAAACCGATGATAATTGCGATCGCACCATACAGCAGCGTGTGTACATCAAAGCTGATACTCCCAATTTTTTGAGTACCGGGTAACAGCCAAATGCTAACAATTAGACCCCAAATCATCAGCGCAGTACCCGGATACAAAAACAGCCACCGAGGACTGTAAAGCAGCAAAAATCGGAGGTGCCGCCAGCCATCTCGCCAAGTTCGCAAGTGTGGCGGCCGGCTGCGGCCGTCGGGAGAAAGTACGGTTGGGATTTCAGTTATCCGCAGCTTGTACACAGAGGCCTTAACCACCATTTCGCTAGCAAATTCCATCCCCGTTGTTTGCAAGTCGAGTTTCAAAATTGAGTCTCTCCTAAAACCCCTGAGTCCGCAGTGAAAATCGCCGACGGGACTTGCAAAGAATAGCCGCCCAACCGATGTCAGCACCGGATTTCCTAAATATTTGTGCAGCGGCGGCATTGCACCCGGTTTGATGCCCCCTTGAAAGCGGTTTCCCATTACTAAGTCGAAACCTTCTCGCAATTTGTTGACAAAAAAGCCGAGGTTGGAAAAATTGTAGCTGTCGTCAGCATCGCCCATGATAATATAAACTCCGCGCGCTGCGATGATTCCTCCCATCAGGGCGCTGCCGTAGCCTTTGGCTGCTACGGGCACCACTCTCGCTCCCATTCTGGTAGCGATATCTTGAGAACCGTCAGTGCTGCCGTTGTCTGCTATGATGACCTCGCCGGCAATATCAAGTTCGCGCAGGGACTTCTGTGCCTTCTCGATGCAGATTTCTAAAGTTTCTGCTTCGTTCAGACAAGGCATGAGTATCGATAGTTCTAGAGTGTATTCTCCGCTTGGGTTCGTCTGTTCAGCCATATATTTGTTCCACTCTCGATCGCGCTCGACCATACTTGATTTTCCCGTATCTCTGCTTAAAATATTAGTGGTGAATAAAACCTAGCCAAACTTAATTAAAGTTTTTCAGGTTTTTGGGAACGGCAATTTTTGATTGTACTATAGGTTAGTAAATTTATGAATAGAAGCGTTTTTCTGTTATTGCTTGCTGCAATATTGTGCGGGGTCGCCGGTCAATTTAGTCTGAAGGCAGGAGCTAAAATATTAGGGCCCATTGGCGCTGCTAATTTAATAGAAAAAATTATAGCAATGGCTACTCAGCCGTTGATAGTAACTGGTCTTTCTTTGTATGCAATTTCTTCGATCGGGTTTATTGTAGTTTTGTCGCGGGCAAACCTTAGCATAGTCTCGCCTTTACTGTCAATTAGTTACCTGTTTACTGTTTTAGGCGGCAAACTGATATTTCACGAGCCTTTGCCGCCGCTGCGGTTAGTAGGCGTGGCGCTAATTATGACGGGAGTAATTTTTGTACTCAGAGGTCAAGCTGGGGGAGTGGCTGGGGGCAACTAGCCACATTTAAGATTGACGCTTGAGTGCTGAATTGAGAACTTAGGTCAAAGGGTTTATTTGAGCATTCGGTGATGAAATGATGCTGCTATATGTCTAATATTTCTGAGCCTGTGAATCCCAATCAATTATTGAGCGATCGCACCGCAGTTCTTGCTACCATGCACCAAAAAGAACGGGTGATGGCTCCCGTTTTGGAACGAGAATTAGGCGTAAATATCCTAGTACCTGCGGAGCTTGACACTGACACTTTTGGCACCTTCACCCGAGAAGTTAAACGCTTAGGAACACAAATAGAAGCGGCTCGCCATAAAGCACATAAAGCCCTAGAAATTGCGGGCGAAACTCTTGCCTTTGCTAGCGAAGGTACTTTCGGCCCTCACCCAATGATGCCGTATCTGCCAGCTAACAGAGAAATAGTAATTTTATTAGATCGAGCCAACAATCTAGAACTCATCGGCGACTCTTTGTCCGTTGAAACTAACTACAGTCACCAGTTAGTTTCCAGTATAGAAGAAGCAGATGATTTTGCGAAAAAAGCTGGATTTCCCGAGCACGCACTGGTGGTTATAGTTGGCGATGCTGCGCTCGGCAACGGCGAAATTGTCAAGGGCATTAGGACAGAAAAACAACTTTTTGACGCTGTGACAGCAGGCTTAAAAAAATCGTCAACCGGCCGAGTTCACATCGAAACAGATATGCGGGCGATGTACAATCCAACTCGGATGAAAAACATCGAAAATGCAACTCTGGATTTAGTTAAAAAATTTAAGCAATTCTGCCCGGAGTGCGGTTGGCCGGGATTCGATATTGCTGAGACGAAAATCGGATTGCCCTGCGAACTTTGCTATTTTCCGACTCAGCTAGTGCGATCGGCAATCTATAAATGCAAAAACTGCGGTTATACTAAAGAAAAACTATTTCCAGACGGTCGAGAGACTGCCGATCCTTCCCTGTGTCAATATTGCAATCCTTAGAAAAATAATTGCACAAAAATAGTAAAGTTTGTAACAATATTATTGATAGTTCCCTAATTAAATTTACTAATGATAGCCGTAGAAACAGAACGCAACTGGAAACCCGTTATTAAAGAATTCGAGGCTGTAGTTGGCAAAAATGGCGTCGTGCAGCGCCGCGAAGAATTGATTGTCTACGAGTGTGACGGACTCGCCAGCTACCGCCAGCGCCCCGCCCTGGTGGTATTGCCTCGAACTACGGAGGAAGTGGCGCAAGTGGTCAAAATATGCGATCGCAACTCAATTCCCTGGGTGGCTAGAGGCGCAGGAACCGGCCTTTCCGGCGGCGCTTTGCCTGTAGAAAACTGCGTGCTGATTGTCACTGCCCTGATGCGAAAAATCCTGAAAGTAGACTTAGAAAATCAGCAAGTAGTCGTGCAACCGGGAGTAATTAATAACTGGGTAACGCAAGCAGTTAGCGGCGCTGGTTTCTACTACGCGCCAGATCCTTCCAGTCAAATTGTTTGTTCGATTGGCGGCAACGTTGCCGAAAATTCTGGCGGGGTTCACTGCCTCAAATACGGAGTCACAACAAATCACGTTTTAGGATTAAAATTGGTGCTTCCCGACGGTTCAATTGTCGATGTCGGTGGCGAAATTCCCGAAATGCCCGGTTACGATTTAACTGGTGTATTTGTCGGTTCTGAAGGCACTTTAGGAATCGCCACAGAAGTTACTTTGCGAATTCTCAAAGCGCCGGAATCGATTTGCGTTCTCCTAGCGGATTTTTCCAGTATAGAAGCAGCGGGCGAATCGGTTTCCGATATTATCAGCGCTGGTATTATTCCCGGCGGCATGGAAATTATGGATAACATCAGCATCAATGCTGTGGAAGATGTGGTGGCAACTGGATGTTATCCCCGCGATGCGGCGGCAATTCTCCTCGTAGAAATCGACGGTTTAGAAGTGGAAGTGGCCACAAACAAACAGCGAATTGCTGATATTTGCAAGCATAACGGAGCGCGAAATATCACGACGGCAAGCGACCCGGAAACGCGCCTAAAAATTTGGAAAGGCCGGAAAGCTGCTTTTGCGGCGGCGGGTCATCTCAGCCCGGATTATTACGTGCAAGACGGCGTAATCCCGCGCACGCAAATGGCTTATGTTTTGAAAGAAATTGAGGGTTTGAGTGAGAAATACGGTTATCGGATTGCTAATGTTTTTCACGCGGGAGACGGGAATTTACACCCGCTAATTCTGTACGATAACTCGGTAAAAGGTGCGCTGGAAAAGGTGGAAGAATTGGGCGGGGAAATTCTCAGGCTTTGCGTGAAAGTTGGGGGAAGTCTTTCGGGGGAACACGGCATCGGTGCTGATAAGAAGTGTTTTATGCCGGATATGTTTTCTGAGGTAGATTTGGAGACGATGCAGTGGGTACGTCAGGTGTTTAATCCGAAAGGTTTGGCGAATCCTGGGAAGATGTTTCCGACGCCGAAGACTTGCGGGGAAGCGGCGAGAGCTAAGGTTGAAACTTTTAAGAGGTTGGATGGTGTGGAGGTTTTTTAATTCGCTATTTATGCGGGTAATGTGAATCGAAAAGCACCCTAGGATTGTCTCTACAATGGGGAGGCAGAGCCTCGAAGTATGCGTTACCAGCCAGAGTCGGGGAACGAGAAAAAACGAGAAACATCGTTTTTTAGGAATGCGAGCTTCCGGCTCGCTTGCTTATAGAGCAAGTTGATAAGGCCCGCAATGGGGACGCCGTGCTAATGTGCGATCGGAATTTTGATAGTAAATTCCGTGCCCTTGCCCAATTCGGAAGTACAATATAGTTCGCCGTTGTGTCTTTCTACAATAATTTGGTAGCTAATTGACAAACCCATTCCCGTGCCTTTACCAATGGGTTTGGTAGTAAAAAATGTATCGAATATCTGCTGTTTGACTTCCTCAGTTATTCCCGGCCCGTTGTCGGCTATTTTAATTTCTACCAAATTGCCCACCACTTCCGTAGCAATCCTAATCTGGCTAGGGTTTTCTAGCATTTCTTGACAATTTTGCTTATTCTTGGCATCTTCTAAAGCATCGATCGCATTGCTGAGAATATTCATAAAAACTTGATTGATTGGCCCCGCAAAACACTCAACAGGCAGTAATTCTCCGTATTGTTTTACAATTTGAATAGGCGGCTTTTCTCCGTTTCCTTTCAAACGGTGATTGAGAATTAACAGGGTGCTGTCAATACCTTCGTGGAGGTTAATGGGTTTCATCTGTGAATCGTCGTGCCGCGAAAAGTTCCGCAGCGACTGCACAATCTGGCAAATCCGCTCGACACCAACGCTCATTGAAGACAGTATTTTAGGTAAATCTTCAGCTAAAAAATCGAGTTCATTTTCTTCTCTTTCCTGTTGAATTTCCGCGACTGGATCAGGATAATGCTTTTGGTAAAGTTCGAGGTGGTCAAACAAGTCTTGAGTATAATTTGTGAGATGAGTGAGATTGCCATAAATGAAGCTGACTGGGTTATTAATTTCGTGAGCCACGCCGGCAAGTAGCAATCCCAAACTAGACATTTTTTCGCTTTGAACTAATTGGGAATTAGTGGCTTTGAGTTGGTTAAGTGTGGCTGCTAGTTGAGCGGCTTGTTCTCTGCTTTGTGCTTCGGAATTATGCAAGGCTTCTTCGACTTGTTTGCGCTCAGTGATGTCTCTCTGTACGCCAATAAAATGAGTTAATTTGCCCTGTCGATCGCGCACGGGAGATATTGAGAAACAATTCCAAAAAGCGGTTCCGTCTTTGCGGTAATTCTTTAATATTACCTTGCATTCGCTTTCTGTTTGCAAGGCTTGGCGAATTATTTCTACTGCCGCCGCATCGGTATCGCTTCCGTGCAAAAATCGGCCGTTTTTCCCGATAATTTCTTGTCGCCCATAACCTGTCATGCTTTCAAATGCGGGATTGCAATAAATAATTGGATGGTCGGGGTCAGTGGCATCAGAAATCGTAACTCCGGTGCTAGTAGCTGCTATAGCTCGATCGTACAACCAAAGCATTTCTTCTGCGCGCTTGCGATCGGTAATGTCCCGCAGCGTAGCTAAATAGGCCATTTCTCCATCCCATTCCGTTTCCACCACCCGCATTTCTACTACAGCATTTGCTTTTTGCTTGCGAATAGCTTCAACTTCTGTTTGCACGACGCGAGTTCCTAGTGCTTCTGTTTTTCCAACTTGGGGAATAATATCCGTCGCCATCTCAAGGTCGCAAGCTGAAACTTCTACTACTAAATTGCCAAAAAATGCTTGACCTAAAAGTTCCTCTGCCGTGCAGTTAAACAGCGCTTCTGCTGACTGGTTGGCAAAACAGACAAGTCCTCGCTTGTTAACGATTGCGATGCCGTCACCATTTTTTTCGATCACATTCCGAAACCGAGATTCGCTAGCTTTCAAATCCTGCTGTAGCTGTTCCATTGCTCGCTCCATCTGTTGCATTTCGCACAGACTAAGACTATAAGCTTCGGAAATGTTGGCCTCTGTCGAATTCTCGGATCTTTTTTTGGGAATCTGTTGGTACTCTGTTCTATGGGGCATATTGTGAGCAGTTTTTTTCTGATTCCTGCTAATATTACTGAGCTTATTTTCTTGATCGGCTTCTTGAAAAAACATATTTCAACCCTACCAAATTATTGTTTAGATTAAGGTATTGCGATCGCCCAATTTTCCAGGAAATTTAGGGAGTGAGCAATTTACACCCGATGCTAGCACATTACTTTTAGAATTCATCATAAAACATCGTTAAAATTCAACAGCGATCGCCATTAATTTATCTATTAAGTTTTATTAAGTAACTTGAACAACATTGACACTTACGTAGCGACACGAACTGTGCAAGCTGAATATGGCTTCAATCCCCCTTGCACTCACAAAATAACCAGTTCCACGCGCAAGTTCTACATATTTAGAAGCAACTGGTCAGTATAAAATATTATATAAGTTTGAAAAAAAATATGGTCAAAAATAAGCGAACTCATCTATGTTTATTAAAAATAATCATAATTAGCCATTACCAAATCATCTTCCTGCAGGCAGATGTGGTATAGAATATAACCTATCTATTTTTGCGATCGCAACTTCAAACCAATGGCACGTCTAGCACTTTTGAGCACATCCAATAAAACCGGACTAATCGACTTAGCACGCAGTCTAGTAGAAGAATTTGAATTTGACATAATTAGTAGTGGCGGGACAGCAACGGCCCTCAAAGAAGCAGGCATCCCAGTCACCAAAGTTGCGGAATATACTGGTTCTCCCGAAATTTTGGGAGGGCGAGTCAAAACACTTCACCCACGAATCCACGGAGGTATTTTAGCACGCCGCGATGTACCGGAAGACCTTGCAGATTTAACCGCAAATCAAATTCGGGCGATAGATTTAGTTGTAGTCAATTTGTATCCATTTGAAGAGACAATTTCTAAACCCGGAGTTACTCTAGCAGACGCAATTGAGCAGATAGATATCGGCGGGCCAGCAATGTTGAGAGCTTCCGCCAAAAACCATGCTCATTTGACAGTGTTGTGCGATCCAGAACAGTACAATACTTATTTAAAAGAACTGCGGGAAAATGGCGGTCAAGCATCCTTAGAGTTTCGGCAAAGGTGTGCGCTAGAAACCTTCAAACATACAGCCAGCTACGATCGCGCGATCGCAAATTATCTCAGCAGCAGCCAATCCGTTGAAGAATCTTCGCTACCAGACCAGTTTAATTTATCAGGAAAAGAGTTGCAAACTCTGCGCTACGGCGAAAATCCCCATCAAGCCGCCACCTGGTATCAAAGCGGAAGTACACCCACAGGCTGGACGACTAGCACCATCCTGCAAGGCAAAGAATTAAGCTACAATAATTTAGTAGATTTAGAAGCAGCAAGGCGGCTAATCGTAGAATTCCCTGACACCCCCGCTGCCGCTATTCTGAAGCATACAAATCCTTGCGGTACAGCCTTGGGATCAACTATTTCTGAAGCTTATCAAAAAGCCTTCGATACCGATTCAGTCTCAGCATTCGGTGGAATTGTTGCCCTCAACCGCCCCATTGATGCTGCTACCGCAACGGCGTTAACTAAAACATTTTTAGAATGTATCGTCGCGCCGGGGTGCGAACCAGAAGCAGAAGAAATTATCAAGAAAAAGGCGAAAGTTCGAGTTTTAATTTTGCCAGATTTGACTCAAGGGCCTCCACAAACTGTTAAAATAATTGCAGGCGGTTTGCTGGTGCAAGACTCAGATAATATAGTAGAAGAAACTAGCAAATGGCGGATTGTTACTGAGAAACAGCCGACGGCGGCAGAGTTGGAAGAATTGCTGTTTGCTTGGAAAGTAGCGAAACACGTCAAATCTAATGCGATCGTTGTGACGCGCGATCGCACTACAATCGGTGTCGGCGCCGGACAAATGAACCGCGTGGGATCGGTTAAACTAGCATTAGAACAAGCAGGAGACAAGAGCAAAGGAGCGATTTTGGCTAGCGATGGTTTCTTCCCCTTCGACGATTCAGTCAAAACTGCGGCTGAGGCGGGCATAATTGCGATCGTCCAACCGGGCGGAAGTATGCGCGATCAAGATTCCATTCAAGCCGCCAACCAACTCGGAATCACAATGGTTTTCACTGATATTCGGCACTTTTTGCATTAGGAATAAGACCTAAACCAATTTTCAATTGTGTGCCATATTGTAGGGATACAATAGTGTTTATTGGTCTTAACGTAAGTCGGAAATTCTTTGTATCTCTGGTTTTACTCTAAGTCTCGATCCCCCTAAATCCCCCTTAAGAAGGGGGACTTAGAGAAAAATCCTGTCCCCCCCTTCTTAATGGGAATTTAGACACTCTTGTCCCCCCCTTTTTTAAGGGGGGTTAGGGGGGATCTGGAAGGCTATGACACCAATCAACACTGTTATGTCGTACCAAATTCCCAGTTGCGTCCTTCAAAAATTATGACTTACACTCAACCGCAAATTAAACCCCAAGACGTAAAAGTCAAAATCCTGCTCACCGGCGGACATCAATGCACCGTCACCCTTAAATCTGATACACCATTATTGCACAGCCTGATCAAAACATTAGTCGATCGCACTCAACAAACACCCGGTTTTTCCACCTTATTTCAAATCCCCATAGACGACGGGCGTTCCGCCCTTTCTTTTCCCGGCGAACACCTAGTCGGATTAGTGACAGAACCCCCACTTTACTTGCAGCAACTGCAACCGCAGCAGCCTGCAACTCCCGTAGAAATTCCCCCCACAGAAATTCCCGCCCCTGCGCCGCCTGTAAATGACGACTTAATATCTCGCTACGCCCAAATAGACAACTTTTTGACACCCGCAGAAAAGAATAAACTCATCAAATATGTTTTAGCAAAAGAATCAGAATTTGTGAGTACCAGCACCTCAACCAATGCCGAAGATTACCGCCGTTCGATGGTACTCCACTCGTTCCCTGAATTTTCCGAATTGATGGTTAATCGCATCAAAGCAATTCTCCCCGACGTGCTGCAAAAATTAAATATTCCCTCATTTCCGCTTGGTGAGATAGAAGCTCAGTTAACCATGCACAATGACAACAACTTTTATAAACTTCACAACGACAGCGGCTCGCCAGATACCGCAAGCAGATTTTTTACTTACGTTTACTATTTCTATCGAGAACCCAAGGCTTTTTCAGGCGGCGAATTGCAGATTTATGACAGCAAAATCGAGAACAATTTTTATGTTGCAGCCGAGACATTTAGAACCGTTGAACCGCGCAATAATAGCATCGTATTTTTTCTGAGTCGCTATATGCACGAAGTTTTGCGAGTTAGCTGTCCCTCGAAAGCTTTTGCTGATAGTCGATTTACTATTAACGGCTGGGTACGCAAAGCAAATTGAGGTTAATTCATTGTCCTGGATGCACTAATCACCTAATTTTGTCATTCTGAGTGAAGCGAAGAATCTCAAATTATTGCCACACCGTTACAATGCGTAAGTTTAGATATGTGAGGTTTTTCACTTCGCAAAGCCTACGCTCAGAATGACAGAAGTACCTTACTCAAAACAATTTAATTCTTACTCCAGTGCTCCAGCATTTTTGAGCAATTTCACCACACTGGAAGAACCCTTAAACTCAGCCAGCATTAAAGCTGTATAATTTCCCGGATTTTTGTGGTTTAGTTCTGCACCAGCATCAATTAAAATCTTTACTGCCTCAGCATAACCCCGATGTGCGGCCCACATTAAAGCGGTTGCGCCCGAATCATCTAGCAAGTTGACATCGGCACCTTTTTCGACTAATAATTGGACGATCGCAATATGACCTCGATCGCACGCCTTCATTAAAGCCGTTTTCCCCAAATCCGCCGGGATATTGGGATCAGCACCGCCGTCAAGCAAAGCCTTCACCGTCTCGGTATGTCCGTGAAAAGCAGCCAGCGTCAAAGCCGTCTCCCCAAAGTTTTTAGCATTCAGAAACTCAGCCCGATTTGAGTTTACTTTTTGCAGCAGAGCCGATACGATCGCACTATGGCCGTGAACAGCCGCCACCAGTAAAGGCGTATCGCCCAACCGATTTCTAGAACCGACACTAGCACCTCGGTATAATAGTAATTCGACCACATCCTCGCAGCCTTCAACCACCGCAAAATTCAAAGCAGTTTCATCATCTTTATCCTTAGCGTTGATATCGGCACCAGCATCGAGTAAGATATGGGCGATCGCCGCATTTCCCCCAGCAGCAGCGGCCATCAAAGCCGTGCCCCCATCTCCATTTTTCACATTCGGATTAGCACCCGCATCCAGCAAAGTTTGCACCGCATCAGTATTGCCGGAATCCGCAGCCAAAGTTAAAGCAGTTTCGCCCTCTTTGTCGCGAATTTCGACATCAGCACCAGCAGCCAACAGCGCCTCGACAACAGCCAAATTTCCCGCCGTCCCAGCCAGCATCAAAGCAGTTTTGCTCTCTAGATTTTTAACATTAGCATCCGCCCCACACTTGAGCAAAATTCGCACAATTTCAGCGCCACCTTGACGCACAGCTAAAAACAGCATAGAATTGTCAGCAACAGCACCCGCATCTGCCAAAGCTTTGACAACAGCTTCGTGTCCCGATAAAGCAGCTATTTTCAGAGCAGAATCTCCATCTTTATCTCGGACATTTACATCAGCATTAGCATCAAGTAAAAGCCGCACAACATTGATATCTCCCTTGAGAGAAGCCGCCATCAAAGCCGTACTACCATCATCATTTTTAGCATTAACATCAGCACCAGCAGCTAACAACAGCCGCGCGGAATCATGCTGTTTGTGAGCCGCCGCCAGCATCAAAGCCGTTAGCCCAAAACGCCTGCTCACATGGTTGACATTAGCGTCATTGTTGAGTAGAATACGCACAATTTCCGTATAGCCCTTTTGGGCCGCAAACATCAAAGCCGTCGTCCCCTCAGAGTCTTTGGCGTTAGCGTTAACACCCTTAGCGAGTAAAGCTTGGACGTGAATAATGTTGCCAGTCTTGGCCGCTTGGATTAATACAGTGTCTTGTTTAGTGGCAGGCATAATAGTCTCTCATACCGTATATTTGTACCGTCGCACGAGACGGCCTGACTGGTATGCTAAGTTTTATGAAGTATGTTTGCTAATCCTCAGAACACTATGAATCTCGAAATTCCTCAGTCAGTGAAAGTTTGGAGCCAATTCATCCACCCTATTTTAATGTGGGTACTGCTGGCGATCTCATTGTATGCTTTGTATCTCGGCATTCAAATCCGACGTACCAGAAGTGCGGAAGGCGAACTCAAAAAAGAGTTAATTAAGGGCAAATTCAACGTCAAGCACCACCAGATGGGTTCTTTGCTGTTAGCTTTGATGGTTACGGTTGCGATCGTGGGGATGGCCGTCACCTACATCAACAACGGCAAGCTATTTGTTGGCCCGCACTTGCTAGCAGGGTTGGGAATGATGGCAATAATTGCGATCGCAGCCTCGCTGACTCCTTTGATGCAAAAAGGCAATGATTGGGCGAGAAACACTCACATCTTTCTGAATGTTGTGCTCTTGGGGCTGTTTGGCTGGCAAGCGGTAACAGGCGTGGAAATCCTGCAAAGAATTATCAGCAAAATGTGATAATTTGGGTAAGATTGCTAATTGCTAATTGCTTTGGGGCGATTAGTGATTAGCAATTAAAGTGTGATATTTTTTTAGTTGTTTAAGAGCCAAGCTTCCCTGTGGATGATATAATAGACTAAAGTTAAATTTAGCGAACAAATTATAAGATTAATTAGGGAGCTTTTTGAAATCCAAAGAAGGAAAGCCATCCTATAAAACCCGCTCAAATACTTTGTCTACGCAACAAAAGGCTATATTACAAAAAGGCAGTTAAGTATTTGTACTTAGCAGCTCGCACGTTGGAAAAAGTTTCGTTTAAGTGAAAAATCATGGCACTACTTTACAACTGGAAACGATTTTGCTATCCAAGAGGGACTCAGCTCGATCTGAAGGATTATGGTTATCTTGCAGATCCAGAATCAGATGATGGACGTTTTGATAATCCTAATATAGTGTCTTTCGAGTCTATAGCCAATCTTCCATGCTTAGTATTGATAGGTGAAGGAGGAATTGGAAAATCTACTGCAATTCAAGACGCATTCAACCAAGTTCCCGAATCTGAAGAAAAATATTTATTTAAATTAGGTGATTATGGCTCTGATGAGGCTTTATGTAATGCGGTTTTTAGAAATGATAAGTTTCAGAATTGGAAACAGGGAACACATCAATTCCATCTATTTCTTGATAGTTTGGATGAAGGATGTTTGTCAATTCCAGTATTAGCAAGAATTTTAAGTCGTGAATTACAAGCGATTGACTCTCATTACACTCGCCTTCAGTTTCGCATTACCTGTCGAACAAATGAGTGGTCGTCTACTTTGGAAAAAACGCTAAAGGAGTTATGGGGTAATGATAATGTAATAATTTATGAGATAGCACCTTTGCGTAAAGTAGATGTTATTGAAGCGGCAAAGAAAAACGATTTAGATGATAAGGCTTTTTTACAAGAAATTTATAATAGAGAAGCAGTTCCTTTAGCTATCAAGCCGATTAGTTTAGAGTTTCTTTTAAAGAGATACAAGCAAAATAAACAATTTGCAAAGACTAAAACTGAACTTTATTTGGATGGTTGTGAGTATGTTTGTCAAGAATATAATAATTCTCGAAGAGATGCTAAAATTTTCCCTAGTTTAACCCCTAAGCAACTACTAACTGTAGCTGCCAGAATCGCGGCTGTTACTATATTTTGTAATCGCGCTGCTATTTGCAAAGACCCAGAGTTATGTTCTGCAGAAGATGTAAATATACAAGACTTGTGGGGAAATCTAGAAAAAGCCGAAGGTAATGAATTTCAAATTAGTAGAAAGGAGATTGAAGAAACAGTAGGAACTGCATTATTTTCTTCAGGATCTATACTACCTTCTTTTCCAAATACTAATCGTATTAGTTTTGCTCACAAAGCTTATGCTGAATTCCTTGCTGCATGGTACTTATACCACAATAAAATGTCTCTGCCTCAGATCATGAGTCTAATACGACATCCTGATGGTAAATTACTGCCTCAGCTACATGAAACAGCAGCTTGGTTAGCTAATTTATTCCCTGATGTATTTCGGGAGATTATGAAGGCTGACCCTGATGTACTACTTACAAGTGATATCGCAACTGCTAAGGTTGAAGATCGAGAAGCATTAGTTAAAACTTTACTAACATTCTACGATGAGGAAAAGATATTAGAACCTCCTGTAGAAAACTACAGATATTATCGAAAACTTGCTCATCCTCGTTTGGCGGAACAACTGCGTCCCTATATTCGTGAAGCAAATAAAAATGAGCCGGCCAGATTGGTTGCTATTGATATTGCGGAAGTCTGTCAGCTCCCAGAAATTCAGGATGACTTAGTGGAGGTAGTTACAGAAGATTCACAACCAGTAAGGATTCGCTGGAGCGCAGCGCGAGCCATAAATTTGAATAACATAGAAATAAAAAACAAACTGAAATCGCTAGTTATGAGCAATATTACTAACGATCCAGATAGTAGACTAAGAGTTGACCTGCTTAACTTACTGTTTCCAGATTGCTTGAATACAGAACAATTATTTACTATTCTTAGCGATGACACTTTTAACTTCTCTTCTGAACTCTACGATCACTCTTTGGCATCAAAACTAAAGCAGTATCTCCAACCACAGAGTTTATTAGTTTCTCTAGCATGGGTTGAGAAAAAACAGGCTGAAAAAAAAAATCTGGGGAAATTTAAGAAAATTACAGATACTATTCTGCTGAAAGCTTTTGAAAACATTGGAACAGAAGGGATAGCGGAAGCTCTTGCAAAAGTAGTTTTGTTTCAGTTGAGAAATGACGAGGAAATTATGAATAATTCTTATCGCTCACAATTTCTTCAAGAATTGAGGAAGAACGATGAAAAACGGCGTATAATTCTGGGGGCAACGCTACCTCTACTCTCCAACTTGCAAGACGATTTAAGTTTATTAGCTGATACTAGCACTCCATTGGCTTTTACTAGAGATATTCCTTGGATGATTGAGCATTTGCAAGCCTCTGTATCTGAGCAAGACCAGCAGATACTCGCTCACTTAATATATCAATACTCCGGACAGTTTTTGGAACGATACTACAAGCTTTACAGGGCAAGGATCGTAAAAAAGTCGAATTAAATGTAAGTCAGGGGTGGAGCTGACATTGATTTAATTATCCACAGTGGCTCAAAGTCAAGCGAGCATAAGCCATTGGGCTATATAAAAACTGTCCGGACTATTGATATATAGAGTGTTTAATAATAAAGAAACCCAATATTTAGATACTATTCGTTCTGTTAGTCAAGGTAATCCAATTCTGAATGAAGTATTTGCCCCATATATTAGGTTTATTGATTCAAATCAAGTGATTGATTCATCTCAAGTGATTGATTCAACTTCATCTCAAGTGCCACAGTCTGAGGAAGAGCATCAATTTTCAGTCTCAAAAGAACCATTAGTGCCTCCTCTGTTAGAGCCATTACCAGTCGTTCCGATTATTGAGCTTTTAGCTAAAGATAAAAAATTGGCTGAATCTTTGATACCTTTGCCACTTCCTACTAGCGAAGAAGAACGAACCAGAGCAGTAAATACTGCACAAGTGTTAATTATGTATTCTGAAGATGCAGGCTGGGCAACTGTTTGGCCAGCTATTCAACAAGATACTCAGTTTGGTAGAGAACTAATTGAAAACATATCTTTCTTTGCTCGGAATTCAGGAAATATTGAGTCACGACTTTCAGAGGAACAGGTTGCACAACTCTACATTTGGCTAAGTGAGCAGTATCCCAGCTTAAATATAGCTGAACGAAATCAATCTGCTAATCTTGGTATTACTCTAAATAACAATTTAGTTAGACCCGAATACAGTATAGATATATGGAAAAACTTAATTCTCTGCCATCTTAAAGAACGGGGAACTCCTCAAGCTTACGAAGCACTTCAGCAAATTAGTCAACAACTACCACAACTCAAAAAACAACTAAAACCTATCTTCATTGATGCTCAAGAGTCAATTCGTCGCCAAACCTGGATTCCTGCACAACCAAATGAAATTATTGAACTTGCTAAAAACCAACAATTACGTTTAGTAAATAGTGAAATTGATCTTCTTGATATGATAGTTGAAGCCTTAGATGACTTGAATCAATTACTCCAAGGTGAGACGCCTGCTGCTATTGATTTGTGGAATGAAATAAAGTGGACTCAAATCAAAAACTTAGCTAATTTATTATTCAAAAAATTAAAAGATAGTTTTAATAACTCTCCTCCAACTAAGCTTTGGGAGGGAATTACCTGGAGCAAAATCAAGGACTGTTCGCATATTCCAAAAGAAGAAGAAAGACTATCTGATTATATAAGCAGATATTTACAAGCAGCTCTTATATCAAAAGGCATTATTCTTCATAGAGAAGTAGAAATTCGTCGAGGTGAAAAGACAGATATTTATGTAGATGCTGTTGTACCAAATTCAGCAGGAGGAGTTTATGACCGTGTAAGCGTAATCATTGAGGTGAAAGGTTGTTGGAACAAAAAAGATTTAGATACTGCAATGGAAACTCAGCTTGTAGGACGCTATTTGAAAAATAATCGCTGTCAATATGGACTATATCTAATTGGCTGGTTTAATTGCGAGAAATGGGATGAAAGCGATACTAGGAAGAAATCTGCTCCAAAAATCAGTCTTGAAAAAGCACGAGAAAACTTTAATTCCCAAGCTGCTGAACTATCCCAGCAAGGAGTGCAGGTCAGGGCTTATGTTCTCAACGCTGCACTTCGTTAAGTAGCTGGATTTGTAATGGTATCTACACTTAAACTTATTTCTCTGTAACCTAAATAAGGAAGAGTTAGTATCCTTCTTTCTTACTCTCTACTTTTTTAGACAACTCTAGATTAATCCGATCTAACCACAACGGAATCACACGCTCAGCAGAGTTCAAGGAAGCGATCGCCCTTGCCATATCAAACTCTACCAGATCGATCGCCATGAATGAATTCCCCCACAGCCTAAACCACCCCGGCGAAACCGGATGCGTAAACTCTGGTTCCTTCTCCGTCAATGGACAAAACTCTGTCATCACTGACAAACAACTTGTTACTGTAGAAATTAAAAAAGGCGGCACCCAGATTTGAACTGGGGGTGGAGGTTTTGCAGACCTCTGCCTTACCATGTTAAACCTTACCAGGGAAAGGTTACACAAGCTAGAAAAAAAATTGCACTAGATTTGCATTATTACATCAAGGAGATTAGGCAATTGATTTGTGATATCCATATAAAGAATTTTGGGCGTTACTAGCTAACTAACAGCGCCCAAAATTCTAGCTACACCACAAAAGAGTCTCCCACCCGAGTAACTCCCTCTGCAATTTTTACCTCATCAGACGCCCGTGCCACGATCACAGACTCTAGTTCATCTATCAATTCTTGCGGTGCATCCGTCGCCTCAAGGTAATTCAGAATTTTAGTGACAAGTGAGGACTGTGCCAACAGGCGATCACTCTCACCGTTGTTGATCACGTAGGTCCGTACCCAAACGAGGATCAGATTAGAGCGATCGGCTGCTGCTGGGATTAATTTCTTGAAAGCCTCAAGCAGCCACCGGGGTAAATAAAAATTAGCTTGCTCTCGCTTCTCATCATCTGGTAGAGCCGTGCGACCGCCGTTACGTCCTCTAGGCTTCTTGCTGGCTATGAGTTCTATAGATTTTGTCATTTATTTTGATTTTGCTATTGACCTATCTATTTGATTGTGGCATGATTAAATCAAATAAGCAAGGAGCAAGAAGCAATGACTCAACGCATTCTACACGGAGACAAACACAACGGATTTTTTATCAAGGATTTAGGTGGTAATCTAGAGGAGGCAAACTCAGTCAAGCCATTACTTAAAAAATGTGATGAGTTTAGAATAGATCGGGTATCTGTGGCGTATTCCGGTTTGTATTACGAAAAAAGGGAAGCGGGCTGGTTTTTAACTAGCGATACCGAACAATGCGACGCTACCCACGGACTACCTTCAGAGGGAAGGTTGATTAAAATCTAATGACGCCGAAACGCCCTTCGGGGGCGTCTGCCGGGTGGTTGTAACCCCAATACTGATGAAGCAAACTGATGACAACTAGAACAGATAATTTTCACACTCAAAACGTTTCCGATCAATTTATCAATATATATTCAGAGGTTAACCGCCCGGTTAAACCTGGTTATTTACGACCAACAACAGAAGTGGGGGATATCCTAATTTGCAATTGTGAAACCAACGAAGGAGTATCCTATATAGAATTATACGAAGTGGTGAAACAGCATGAAGACAGATCGTGGTTCCAATTGTTTCAGGTTTTACCTGAAACAGGATTGAACGTAGTTGGTGAATTATTCATAAAGCCCAACTTTAACGGCGGTGGAGTAAGTGAGCCTAGATGGCCTCGCTGGTAATTTGATTTTGAAACACAAAAAACCTCTGATGCTGTTGACCCATCAGAGGTTTTTTGTGCTGGTTTTTTCCGAATCTCTCAGCTTCTCGCCAACCACTGTCGGAGACCCGTGCGGGGGGGGTAGCGTCACTGCATCTTGTCACCAACCACGACTACTTCCGTGTGAAGGAATTTACAAATTGCTCCAAAACTTTACTGGGTAAGCTTTTTAGAAGCCACGCTTTTTAGATTCTAGCACCTTCTTCTAGTTCAATGGCTGAAATACTGATTCTGTCGTTGATTAAGGCGTCGCAATTTTCTAGGTAGCGGCTATCTCTTGCACGAGATTTCAGAGGGATTGAAATCCCTCCGCCGGTACTGCCCCGGTTCGCCACTACTTAATTTTAATCAGCAAACACAGTTTTAACGCCATCTACATGGGTAGGAATTCGACCCCAGCCGAGGCTACCTCGCGGGAACCATAAGCGCTCGAAAGTCGAAAGAGTGTATTTGTCATTCTTGCCCGCTTCGGGTAAGTTCGAGATCCATTCATTGCTATAACCCAAACGCGAGCCATACGGATCATGTACTTCTATAATATCGCCCGCGTCATCCAACATTTTAAAGCCCTTAGTTAGCACTATATGCCCGTGATCAGGCCCTTTGTAATCTAGCCCCACAACTAAGGGGATATTGTTACGCAGCGCTAAATATAGATCCTCTAGCGTGAGAGATGTAGACCAATAAGACTCGATACCGAAAGCTCGCAGCGTGGCGGTATTGGCATCGTGGTTAGTAGTGTCACCGTGGCGATCTAACTCCGTTAAATAGATGCTTTCAGGTTGTTTTAATCCTTTGTCGAGTGCCTGTTTGTTTAGCCAGTTTTTCTTTAAGAAGTTTAGCAGCATCGCGTTAGATGTTGCGCTACATTCTCTGTAACCATATCCTCCGGGGTTGTCTGTCTGATAGTAATAACTAACTGCCAGACTTACTTGTTGCGGTTGATAATTCCAATGCGGCGCGTATACATAAGCTCTGTCGTATGCGTGATCTATCAACTCTAATAATAAATGCTGGTTTGGTGCTGGTGTTACTTTTGACACGTTTAACGCCTGACCTTTGTAGACGTTCATTTTTTCATGGTTCCCCAGACTTCTAGAGCCATCTAGACGGGTTTTTAAAATTGTTGCTACTCGCGCTTGAATTGTCATATTTTTCCTAATTAATTTTATTTTTGATTTTTATTTCTATTGCCGTTAATATTGCTAGCAATTTCCATAATTTAGGCTCAATACCGGGAGCATCTTTTAATTTTCGGTTACAAATAGCTAAGATATATCCGTGTTCGATTGCTATTACTCGGTGTGCTAGCAGAAGATCGTCGAGCGCTGCATCGGAGGATGCTAAAACGGTATAAGCTTCTTGGAGATGCACTTATTTCGATTGATCAATATCAATTCTGTCTGCGTGATCGACACGATTTTGAGGGCTGCGATTTTGTGGACTAAATCCCCCACCAGCAAAACCTAACAGAGGACCGGCGGACGCAAGAACATATATAAATCGATCGCCAGCAAGCTTTTCACTATTGACCACCGCTGCCAAAATAATAGCTAAACCCGCGCTGGCAAAAAACAAAGGAGTTAGTGAGCGGATAATTTCTGCAATGCCGTATAAATCGGGCTTCATAATTAAGTAAAGTCTGTCCGTTCTGGTTTGTTTTCTTCTGGTAGTGCTTCGGCTCGATACATTCTCAATACCGTCTTAATATCGCGAATAGCAGCTTTGTTTAATCCAATTTCAACCAAACTATTATTGATGTTTTGTTTGGCTTTCCGTTCAAATTCACGAGAGATGTCAATTTTGTCTTGAAACTCTTTACGAAAGTTTTCAATTTCGTCTCGAAAGTCCTCAACTTTTGTGTCAATCCTATTTTCTGCCCGTAAAGTTGCAAACGTGAACCCACCAGTGGCTAATGCACTCCCACCAGTAATTACGAATAAGATGATTTCTAATAAATCCTTGGTGGTCATATTACGGCGGATATTAATTAAGCGGGAATCACGGAATAGTAATCATTTTTGACTAATTTACTTGCCGGAAAGTACAAAACTGCCGTAGGAATGGTTTTTATCACTTGTTCATCTATTTGAAGCAAACGAGGAATTGCTCGGAGTTCCAACTCACAATATTTTAGACTCGTGTAACTGTCGGCGCCAGCGTCATAAATTCCCCATCTTCTTTCACCAAAGGGTTTAGCCTGCCAGTGCAATATACAAAATTGACCACGCAACCGAAACCAATTAATAATTGGATTAAAGTCCATTTGAAGATTAAATCCTGGCAGTAAGGGATAAGTGAGAGATACTTTGGCTGCTGCTGTTTGAATGATAGGGCTTAGCATGATATTGCTAAAATTCGGGCGTGGAAACCCGTAGAAGGATTTATCTGTAACCGCATAGGAAAACAGTCATTGCGGTATTGAACGGGCAAGGGGATTAAGTCGATGGTGTTGATGCTATCTTGCCAATTTTTAACGAGTCTCTCGACAGCTCCCATCGGCCCTGAACTAACTTCTGCAAATAATGCAACGGCCACTTCTAAAAATTCGCCTGTTGCCAAATATTCTCCAACTAAATTTGACTGAAACGCCAAGAACTGGCAGTTGAAAAACCAAGCGGTATAGGTTGGTGTAACAGGTGCGATTTCTTCATCTAAGACTGTTGTGATAATTGGAGCCATTAAACTCGATTTTCACCGTGATAGTTTACGCTAAGCGGAAATGGGGGACTGAGATTAGAGCTAGGAGATACAAATGTCAAAATTTCGCGTATATGCTCATTATGAGCAGTGTTACCCGGAGCGTAAGGGATAAGTACAGTGAAATTACTTTCACCCGATACGTTAACGGCAGAACCAAAACAAGCCGCTACAAATCGCGGTTCTATTCCCCCTATACGGGCAATTATTGGACTATTATTACCCATTATTTGCCGTTCTAATAGTTTTGGAGTTGTTGGAGCGAGAATTTGCCCATTTTGGTCGTAGAACTGCCTCTGGTTAATTAAAGCATCTACGAGATTATCTTGGGTGTAACGGATTTTTAAATCTTTACCCCTAACCGTTCGTAGTGTCTTGATTCTTTCATCAGCACTCATTAGTTATCCTATTTGTACGCCAATAATTGCTACATTTTCACCAGCAAGTCCCCACAATTCCAAATCTTCTTCGAGCTGCTCCTTCTCATCAAATAAAAGCAAATTACCTTCGCCGGTTGAGTTTTTTTTGTTTACTTTCGCTTCTCTGATGTCAATCCATAAAGGCACAACACCAGAAGCTTTGTGATGCAATTCAGTTAAACCAAGAAAAATTGTGCCTTCGTCACTTGGTTCTGTTTTTAATAAACCATATTTCATGTCAAATGCCTTTTTAGAAAAGAATTAGAAAGAGTTTCGCCGATTCCTCGAACAGAAATAATTTGAGGATTGGAACGCACCTCACCCCAGAATACATTCCATTCGGTGCTATTTGGCCGAAATGGGTACGATATCTTTACGCGTTGACTTTCCGTTTTTGGAGTGATTAGAAGAAATCTAGGGGAAATGTCTAAGGATTTGCAAGAATGATTAAAGCTTAATAATTGAGGCTTAAGCGATTGAGGGATTAACCCTTCAATTTCATTTAAATCTTTTATTTGCCTTACTGAGCGAATATTTTCACCCACAAAAGCAACATCCATTTGCAAATATCCTAAGACAACCCCCAAATCGGTAAAGTATTGAGGAGCAACAAACATTAAGCTAGAAGCCTGCTAAACCTTGAATCGGTTTCGCCGAAATATCTTAAGCACAATGTTTGGGTATTTCTAGCTAACGATACCCCTACAGCTTGAATATCTGTAGCGTCGTCATCTACTGCCGGGACAATTAATTTTCTAACAGGATGAGAAGCGCTCGTTGTGAGTACATCCACTACATAATGTCGTGGCGTTACGTTAGTAGCGCTTCCGCACCCTCGTGGCAAGATTGTCCCCAGTGCTTCTGCAATTTCAGTAGCGTAGGCAGAAAAAGGAGCGTTTACAGTATTTGTATTCATCCTTACTTTTTCTACAAACGTCCGACCGCTATCTGACTCATAAGAAACTGCAGCCGTGTAGACCGGGTTTTTCGTTCCACCTGCAGGTCTAATGTCAGTTCCCGGCGTCGGCACGACACCCGCCGGTCGTAAATCTTGATCAAGTCGCTTCCATTCTTCACCTTTTAACGAAATGCAAGTAACGTTAACTTGTAAGTCTGTTTGCAGAATGTTGCGAATTTGAGTAGCTAAAGCAATTAATTGGGATCTGTTTGGTGCCGGAACCGAAATACTCGCCCCATTAGAAAAAGTAAACTTTAATTTGCGAGGCTCGAAAATTTGACTTCCTTCACATGGAAGTTTTTCACCAGAAACTGACTGAGTGCCGCCAAGGGCGGTAAGTATACTCGTAGCAGTAGCATCAGTCATTGCTGGCGGTCTATTAAACCGTGATCTGTAAGCAATTAAGTTCGTTGCTGGAACAGGAGCGGTAGTGTCCGAACGATCGGCAATGTAATTTTCGGCCCTAAACGAAATAAAATCTGTAGGCATTTATTTAAGGAGTAGATTCAGAGGCGGGTTCTAAAGCTGTAGGCGTTAAATCGAAAGTGAGGTTGTAAGCCTGTCGCAAAGTACCAGGCTGAACGCCAAGACCTGTAGCAATAGTTGGTACTGCTTTAGTAATAGCTGCTTTTGTGGGGCGAGCTGTTGGCGCTAAGCCTCCAATAACAGATTGGGTACGATCGACAACTTGTCTTACGACTTCCATTGCGTTGCCGGTCGTTGCGTTGGCTTCTGTTGCAGTTAAACCAGGGAGCGCTGCTAAAGGAATAGCAATGGAAAGACCATCGGCGGTCAAAGTGTATCCAGGGAAGATGTCGATCGGTGCTACTTGCATTTTCGTGCCTTTATTTCTAGCTGGTAACTGTTTCAGCTTAGTCCCGATGTGCCGAAAACAAGCCAGAAATGAAAGAAAACTCGGTCGTCGGCTTTAAAGGTAAAAGTATACGACGACCCTTCCATTACAAGCATTTGAGCCTCTTAGTAAATTTTGGGAACAACAGATCGAGACCAGGCTCAACATCAGGATAAAGTGTCCAAAATTTCGGACACTTTTGAAATAATTTGCCTGGTGACGACTCCGTAGCTATGTCTGTAGGCACGGAAGGAGCAAAGTAACTCATACTAGAAAGATGACAAATAAAAACTGTTGGCGAATTTATCCGCATACTTTCTACACAAGTGCGGCATTGCCCTCAAATCCGCCTGAGTGTATCCCTCTCAAGGATTACTGTGCAAAATATTTCTTGAGCAAATACCAAGTGGTCAATCGCCTAAGAAAACGTCAGATATGCGCGGTTAGCTTCAAGAAAAGATTATTTGTCATGGATGCTGCGCCTATAGAAAACTAATGCTCCGTCACATATACTGTTAATTATGCCAAGCGAACCTTTATTTACTAATTTTTTCGGCCCTGGCGCCACGCAGGATGAATCACGTATTATCATCCTAAAAAACGATTTAATTGCTCCCGTAGGTCTTACCCCTAGCTATGAGTTCATACCTGCGCTTGTCAATAATTCGGAACCGACCGCATTAGCCATAATGCTACGCTGGGGAAGAAATCAAGATCAGAGTACCGATTCTCAATTTGTGCTCAAGCCTTTTGAGCAAAGTTTAGAATTTCGATTCAACAAATGGCAGCGACGGTATGTCGCAGAAATTGAAATCTGGCAAGATGATTCGGTTTCCACCCTCCCCAATCCCAATCTTTTATAAGTTATGGCAATAGATAGACCTCTGACTGCATTTTTCGGACTTGGGGCGACCCAAGATGCGACAACTATTACAATACTAAAAGCGGATTTGGTAAGCAACAAAACGCCACCAGCGTTTATCGGCTTGATTCCACAAGCGGTAAACACTTCTGAAAGTATTTTTTCCGCATTGTTAATGAAAATTATTGAAGAGCAAGACACCAGTCAGGACTCTCAGTTACGAATATTTCCCCCAGAATCTTCTATTGTTACAGTGGTTGCCGATGGAGTACCAAAGCCTTTTGATCAATATCTTTTTACCTTGAGGATGCTCATTCCTCGCGGTCAAGAATACCCTAATCCCAATCTAATTTAAGGAGCAAAGTTTTATGGCGGGAGCTTTCACGAACCAACCCCGAACAACGCCGATTTATAACCAGCAGCAAGCAACGCAGTTAGGGCAAGGAAATTTTTCTACAATGCAGCCGGGTATGCAACCTGGTATGCAGCCGGGAATGCAAGGATTCGGAGGACAACCGGGGGGGATGAATGGCAATATTTACCCTCTGGGACAACAATTCGGGCACACGACAATTTATGCAGTGGTGGAATCGGGCCAACCGATTATTCTCGATCCGAAAACGGGCAAAGCTTATCCACCAGGCTATATTCCCACTATTCAAGATCCAAATACGTGGGAGCAGTGGGCTCCCGGCCAATCATGGACGGAAACTATGGAATTAGCCAATGCCGAACTTCAAGAGGGAAAAAGGCAGGCGATCGAAACTCTTGTGCGGCCAGGGGAAGAAGCCGCGGCAGAAGCCACTCAAGGCTTCATGGGAGACCTTAGCGCTGCGGCCAACAAACTAGCAGGGCAAACAGCGCAGAATCTGTACGGCAAGGATAATAAAACTTTGAAGAACCTTCAAGAGCAGGCTAGTAAAACAGGGAAGCAGGCAATCAACCAAGCACCACAAGTTTTACAAAAAGCCGGTCAAACGGCTATTCAACAGGGGCCTCAAGTCCTTCGGCAAGCTGGTCAAACAGCCACTCAACAAGCCGCTAAATTTATCGGTGGCGGTAGTGTGTCGGGTTCAGCAGGGGCTTACACTGGCGGGATGACTTCGGCTTCTACTTCTGTCGTCGGCGATCGTCCTGCTGCTTTTTCTGGTACTAGGAGATATTAATTAGTGGCTATCCCCATGCCGGATCGCACTCGACAAATTGTTGGGAAAATATCGGCCACCAGTAACCCACAAAGAGCGGTTTTGTATACTCCAAGCTCTGCGATGTTACTGGGTACGCGCATAAATTTTAATGGGGCTATGGCGCGAATTCGTGCGTGCGGCTTCTTCGATTCACTGCCGGAAGTTCACGCGCCCATCATCCTCCCAACAGATACGAACGCACAAAAAGAACAGAAAAACAATTTTTTTCGCGTTCAACCCAAAAAAGGGTTAATGGTTTATTTAGAAAATCCAGCAGGGACAGAAAAGTTTGAGGTAGGCATTATCGATGTTTACAATGTCAAGCCCAATTTCCTCACAGGAGTTAACGAATTTTTCAGTGATTTGCAATTGTATGGCATAGAGTATGGTTGGAAAATTGTTGTCGAGGTAATCGATCGAGGGTATGGAATTCTTCAAGTTAATACAGGAGAAAACCAACAAAATGATTATATTTCTTTCACTGGGTTTGCTGAAGACAAAGCAAGCTTTTTACAAGGAGATGACGATACTATTTATAATTTCATAGGGTAAAGCATGGTTAGAATAGTAAACTGTTGTTACCTTAATCTCCACCACAAAAGTGCCTTTAGCGAGGTATTAGGTGATGACATCACCAATGAAATTACAATTGGAACATCGCCAACAACGCTCTTATCAACAATTAATTTAAACAGGAAACTTATCAAAATTTATTCCGTACAATACTCTAATCCTTTGGCATTAGTATGGGTGCGGCATGGGAGCAATGCGAGTGCTAGTAATTCCTCATTCGGATTGCCGATGCGGTATTTGTATGAAAATCTTTTGCAAGCTAGTAGGCCGTTATCAGTTGTCTGTAGCGAGGGGACGGCTTTACTTCGATTAAGTGTGGTAAATAAATCATGAGCGACATAGGAGGCAACTACAATTTTGGGGTATGGAATCCTCCGTCAGGGTTAGATGCCGTCAGATATTCGGAGCAGCTTAGTTTTGAGTTAGCGTGCAAGTATAACAATTTACAAACTGGCAAAGAAGAAGGGTTTAAGCAAAGCTTTGGAATAAAACCAGTTAAGCTTGAAAACCCCGATATGAATTTAATCAATCATTTGAACGATAATAACTTAAAAGTGTTTATTGGAATGACTCGACAGGGTTGGGGAGGTTATTAATGGCAAGAAGTGATTTAGGTAATCCACAAATCATTCCTCCTACAAACAGCGAAAATCAATATTGTCGCATCGCTTTTACACTCCATCAACAAGGAATTTTGTCTACACAGTTTAGATATTGGAATCCTGATGGAATAGCGTTTTTTGAAAGAGAAGGTGTAGGAACTTTTACCCCTGAAGGTCGCATTATTAATTCAACTTTTATATATAAAGAATATATATCGTGGCCAATTCCTGGTTCCCCTCTTCCCGGAAATGCTAACGTTCCTTATGTTGGTAGTTTTCCTCTTTATAGATCCACATGGGGCGAAGCGGGGGAAACTTATGGCGGAGGTGCGGCAGGTATACGCTATACAGAGGGTAGGGTCAGTGCTATTCGCGCAGAGTTAAATAATTACTGGGGCGCTGACATGATAAATCTTTTGAGTTGGGACGTAAAGTATCGATATAAAATAATTTATTCAAGTTGCCCAGAAATATTTTCTCCTTTTATTATCCCATCGCCACTTTATATTTTTTATGGCACTGCCGCTCCTCCACCCCCACCTCCACCTAATATGAATTGTTGTAGTTGCAATGACATTGCTACCATCCTCGCCGAAAATGCGATCGCCGAAATTAAGCAACATCAAGCGACCCGCGACTTAATAGATCGCCGAACGATTGAAGGATTGCGAGAAATAAATAAAATGCTCCAAGGGATGCAGATAAATCTAGATTTGCAACCCATAATTGATCGCCTCAACCAATTGGAAGCCAATCTCTGGAACGGATTAAACCTTTCAGAAGGAGGTGGTAATTAAAAATGCCACCTACAACCCTAAATTTTCAATCTCAACCCATCACGGTCAATGCAACTGTTGTTGAGGCCGTGCCGACAGCGAGAATAGGAATAGATACAACACCAGGCGGCAAGCTTAGCGCACCTACTAGCAAGCCTTATACGGGAGGCCCTAGAGTATCCGTAGTCAATAGCGTCCCGGCGAATTTAAGGAGCGCTGCACCTCTTTCCTTTGGGCAAAAACTTGCCACCGCGGCAGTGAAAACTGGCGCTAAGATTGCAAGTGTCGGGCTGGGTGTGGTGGCTGACCTTGCGACCGATTTGATTTTTCCCAAACCTGTTGGACTTGGCTCGGACATGGTAGGCGGTCGCCCGATATCCAAACCCGCGACCACAGCACCACGAACCCAGACCCAAACGCGACCGCAACCTCAAACTCAGCCTCAAGTGAGATCGCCTACCGTGGGAAGAGAAGACCCCTTCGCGCCGATCTTCAGTATTGAGGAACCCTATTCGCCTGTTTCAATTCCGACAACACCGGTCCCTGCACCAACTCCAGCACCAGCACCTTTCAAACCGAAACCAGTTCCTAATCCTGAAGCGAGAAGGGCGATCGATTTTGATGCTAAGGCAGGCACAGGCTCAATCATCCTCGCACCAATCAAGCCTCAAACCGAGACGTTGACAACTCCTTCATCCTTGGATGTGGAAACCGGAGGGGTAAATCTGCTCACTCCGATTGTCGGTTTTCTCAAAAAACTTGATCTAGATATTCAGCAAATAAAACTAAGCCTGCAAGATTTCCAGCTTGATTTTTCCCCGGTGCTGGAGGGAATTTCTAAAATGATCGACCCCATCATGGAGGCGATCACGCTTATCCCCGAAACTTATTCTGAAATCACAAATCCCATTCTGGAGGGATTAGTAGAGCTGCTTACACCGATCGCAAATATGACAGCGACCAGTATCGAAGTCTCAGCAAAAAATCCTCGCACAACGAGTGAAACTGTAGCGGAATTTGTAGCCCCGATATTCTTGCTGATTACCCTGCTGGGGACGGCTCTAGACGGTATTGGCAAAGCTATCAGTGGATTGACATTAAAAACGGGAATACAAATCCCTCAAGGCATGGGAGTGGCGGCGCAAATTCCAATGAGCATGGCT
>NZ_JAUBSA010000023.1:55654-79495 GCF_036702115.1 Microcoleus sp. LAD1_D5
GCTGCTGCACAGATTCCGGTAGGCATGGCGGCTGCCGCACAAATCCCGATGGGAATGGCTGCTGCTGCACAGATTCCGGTAGGCATGGCGGCTGCCGCACAAATCCCGATGGGAATGGCTGCTGCTGCACAGATTCCCTCGACTCAAACTGTATTGGCTGAACTTCCTCAAACTATTACGGCTGTGGCGAATTTGAGCGCAGTCGATGTAGAGATTCGGATTCTACAGAAAGCTGCGGAAGATTTAGCTAAATGCTGTAAAGATATTCAGGACAAATTAAAGAAAAAGAAAAAAGACGACGACGATCGCTTCCCCGAATTTAAGAGTGATGGGTTTATCGAGTGTGACGGTGCAACTATTCCTTATTCTTATGCTGGAGATGGATTAAAAGGTCTCCACCAACAGCAAAACATTATTTTGGGTATCAGCAAAATGATGTTGAAAAAAGTTTGTGATAACGAGATCGAATTTCCTCTCATCCAAGGTGGAGGAACCTTTGTCTGCGATGAAACGTTTGGGAGCTACAATTATTCGGGTGTGGGTTTGTTGGGATTACAAAGCCAGCTAGAAAGAGTTCTGGATTTTAATAGAAAAATTCTTAGCGAAGTTTGCGAGATTGACGCGCCTTCTTTTTCTTTCCCCAATATCTTTGGAGGAGGTACTTATGTGTGCGATGGGAGTATTGTCAATTACGAGTATTCGGGCCCGGGGTTGATTGGGTTGAGCAATCAAATTGGGGAGCTGACCAAAGTTAACACTAAAATTTTGGCTGAAGTTTGCAACGACAAAGAAGATATTTTAGGGCAAATCGATTTCTTAGATTGCGAAGGAAATACCCAAGTTTTACTATATGGCGGTGATGGTTCATTGGGACTGTCAAGTCAAATTAACGCATTGACTCAAATCACAAAATTAACTTACGCCGAAGCTTGTAAAACCCCTATTTGTGTACCTGTACAGCCGGGGGATGAATTCGCAGAGTTCGACGTGCCGAGGCAGCTTGTATTGACTTGGGGCGAAAACTACCCTACACAAACAGGGAGTTTGTGGCATACTCAGATTCCCAATCCCCGTGAGGATTTAGATTGGTGTCGAGATTTTGACAACCTATTTTTTACAAAGGGAAATGTTTATGGGCGCTGGTTGTGGGGTAATTCAAAAATCAAATCGGGGATGCGCTGTGTTGACGAAGAGGAAGCGGATCGCATCCTCGACTTAATTGCTCTCTTGACCACGGTGACAGGGAAAAAACGATTCACCAAGGGTGGTGGCGTAAAACTCGATCCAGCGGTGCGATCTGTGAGATGTGTCCGAGCTGCGATCGCTCAATTAAACGCGGAAGGGTTGGCTGAAATAGTGCAATGCTTTGTCCCACCCATTGGAGGATGTTGATTGCCCAACTATAATTTAGAAAACCTAAAAAATACCTATGCTTTTTAACCTAAACACATCCAATGGGACAAACGTTGTTGAAGATTTACGCGGCGCTATGTCTTCGACAAATGTTGCAGTTACATCAACTGCAGCAGTAGCACTTGCCGCGAATGCTAACCGAACTAAATACATGATCCAAAATTTAGGATCGGCAACTGTTTTTCTAAAAGAAGGTGCAGCACCAGTTACAGGAGCAACGCCTAACTATAATGTGTCCATCCCCTCGGGGTTTTTATGGCTTGAGAATATGGAGGATGCGCGTTACACGGGAACAGTCCAATTGGTAACGGCAAGTGGTACAGCCAATTGCATGGTTTCAGAAGGCGCTCTGAGCTAATGGGTGAGCTAATTGATTTAAATTCAACTATTCCGGTCGCTCGAATAGATCCGGCAATAGCTACAGACACCGAAGTAAAAACCACTATCGACGCGCACGTCGCCGCGCCCGATCCACACCCGGGATATGCGCTCGAAAGCTCCTTTTTTTCCTACGGGGACATTCCGACAGCCACACCCGGATCGGCAGCCCTTAATTTTATGGGAGGCGGTACAACTGCGGCAGAGCGATCTCAGAATGGGGCTTTTATCGCTTTCCATCGACCGGGTATTGCGGCCAACTATTTTGGATTGTCTATCTTTAATGATTTGCGATTAGGGGGCTGGAGCAATTCCGGATCGTCTTGGCGGGTGTGGCACGAAAATTATGGGGTGCCAGTTTGGCAAACTCCCTCTGATTCTAAACTTAAAAAGCGAATTAGACCCATCCCGTCAGCACTCTCCTTGATCCTAGCGGCTAAGCCGATCTCTTTCGAGTACAGCCCGACTTTGATCGG
The DNA here is from genome assembly GCF_036702115.1 of Microcoleus sp. LAD1_D5. NCBI lineage: Bacteria > Bacillati > Cyanobacteriota > Cyanophyceae > Oscillatoriales > Microcoleaceae > Microcoleus > Microcoleus sp. LAD1_D5. Next base: position 57,922 of record NZ_JAUBSA010000023.1, read on the forward strand.
AAAATGGAGCGAGTCGGATTATCACCGAAAAAAAGTCCATTATGGCTTTGCCGCCGAAGAATTCCCAATAACGGATCTGGTAAGTGTAAAAGATAACGGATTTTTAGGGCTGGATTATCTGGAAATAATTCCATTTTTGGTACGAGCGCTCCAGGAACTGCACCTTGAGGTGACAGAGTTGAAAGCTAAACAAATTTCAGCAAGTTCGATTAATTCGTAATCGAACGGTCATGGGTTCAAAACAATCGGCAGGGTGCCTTATCACAGCATCCTGCCGATGGTGGTAACTATCACGCACCATTTAATTACTGACGCGCAATTGCTATCATAGCTCCCGCACCCGCTCCGCCGCACGCTACAGCCAATACTGCCAAATCTGGCTTAAGGAATTTCCCCGCGGTACAACCGAGAAACAAAGCCACAATAACGGTAATAGGCAAGTATTTGGTTTGCCGTTCGAGGCGGGAAACGCGATCAGCAATCGAAGTTAAATATAGTTCAACTTCATCATTCTGCCAAACCAACTGCTTTTTAAGCACAGCCTGTTTGGCTGCCCCATATAATGGTTTTCCATTCTTACCTAACATTTCCACAATTGCCTCCTAGTTTAACTTCTTCAATTCTTCGTACCAGAGCTTTGCCTGGTTAAACTTAGCCCCGCCTGTACCTGTGTTAAAAATATCTCTACTCACAGCAGTCATGCTTTTTCCGAGCAATTGAATACCCCGCCAAACCGCCATATCTGGGTTTACAGGTATTAGTTTAATTACTTCGTCCGAAGCACTTCCTGCTTCGCTCAAAAGCCTCAAAATGTTCGATAGTGCGATCGATCGCACGTCCTCTGGAAGTATTGCCCCATTTAAACCTACTAATTCAGCCACCTGAGCTACCAGAGCTACCTGTGCTTCCTCTTCAACAATTTCGTTTTCGATTGGCAAAAGTATTGATTCATCACACTGAACTAACTGCATCAATTGTATGCACTCACTCACCTGCTCATGAGTTAAAGAAAACCACTCACCAATTACTCTAGAAGAGCTGAACTTTGAATGTAGTTCCTTTTCAATCCTGTTCATCTCTTCAACACAAGCGTGATAAACGTACCTAATTTTTAGTGGACATCCTGTCTGGAGTTCGTTTATGCGTCGTAAGACAGAAATTTGTGTTTTGCCAATCTTAAATCTTGGTGTACCCACGGCTTGAACTAAATAGATGTAACCTGCTTTAGGAGTCTCTAACACTCGCAAAACTGCTGTGTTACGATTACTCATTCTTAACCTCAAATAAATTCGTCAAAACCTAAAAGCGAAGCATTAATCAAACTGTTTTTTTAGCGATTCGTACCAGTGTTTGGCAACCTGAAACTTTTTTCCACCGCTGCCCATGTTGAAAATTTCTCGACTAACAGCAGTCATACTTTTTCCAAGTAATTTGATTCCTATCCAAACAGCGCGATCGGGTTCAGTGGGCATTAAAGCAATCACTTCATCTGAAGGACTTCTTGCGTCACTGAGAAGTTTTAAAATCTTCGCCAGGGCTGCCGATCGTACATCTTCTGGTAGCGTGAAGCAATCGTCAGAAGTGTTGTTATTGCGTACTTGTGGCGCTTTTGGTGGCGCTTCAGATGCTTCATCCCAGGGTATAGCAGGTGGAGTTACTTCTGCTTCTGACTTATCGGGTTCGTAAATGTCCTCTAGCCACTTCTTCGCTTGTTCAAGGAATTCAGCTTTATTGGCGGTAGGACTGATTCCTGGTTTTGTTGGTTCTATCTCTGGTTGGGTTTGGGGTAGAATTTCAGATGTTTCAGGTTCAATTTCAATTTTTGAATCGAATAAATTGTATACCCAGCTTGAACGAATCCAATCAGGAGCGATAGAAATTTTCATGTTCTCGATCGGCTCACCCTCTTCGTCTTTAATTCCAGAAATCGTACCACGCCACAGGGGTTCCTGTTCCGAGTTAGAATTTAATTTGATGCGAATAAAATTTCCCGCAATCGCCTCCGCAAACCCCTCACCGCCTCCCAGTGCTGCCAGTGTTTTGGCGTGGGCAATAAGAATGGGAGATTCATTGGCTTTACGTGAATCACTAGACAATTTAGAACCAAATTTAGCTGCCAATTCCTGAGTAGCTTCTTCCTGTCCGTACCGCGTTACTTCGTCAAATATCGAAGTAATGGGATCGTCTTTCAGAGTACGTCGGGTAAACCGATCGTACATTGCGTCAATCTGTGAATTTACCTCCTTATAATTGTGGTGAGTTCCAAAACCGGGAACTCCCAACTTGATTAAATATTGCCAGCAGTAATCTTGGTTCTGATGAAAATGAGGATCGGCGATCGATACAATTTCATGACCCCGCAAATAATAGCGACACAGAGCCAGAAATTCTACGAAATAAGATTTTCCGCTGCCTTGGTCGCCGTAAACTAAGATGGGTTTCTTCATGCACTGAAGAATCCAACCACCTTCATGCTCAGTAATGAATTTGAGTAACTTAGCTTTCTTAGTAGCAAATGACTCTTCTGTCTCCTTAATATCCTTGACAATTTCTGCCAAGTCACACTCAGGCAATGCCATTTGTTCAGGTTCAGCCTCAGCAGGTTCGGGTGGTTGTAACCGAGCTAAAACTCGATCGAGTCTTCCCTTTCCGTCCTGAACCGCAACATAAGCATCATGAACATCATCTGTATAATCAGCAACGGCGACTCCAACGCGGGCCGCCTCCTTCTGCTTGGCTTCAACTACCAATACTTCCCTCTGAGATTCAGCGATCGCCAATTTGTTTTTAAAAGCTTGCTCTCTCTCAAACTCCTCCTCTTCCTTGATTTTTGCCTTTTCTGTGGCAATTTCCTGTTCGCGATTCTCATCAGCCTTCGCTACACAATATCCGGCTGTAAATACTCCGCCTCCGATGCCAGCGGCTACGGTTCGCAGCAAAGCAAACTGCTTAGTCGGAATTGGCGCGATCGACAACAACATAAAAATCATGCCACCGATCGCAAATGACCTAGCCATTTTTCCCTCCGATCGCCCCAATGACTGCGATCAAAATTCCAACTATCAAAAGAATCGCTATCGCGCCAATCACAAACTGAACCACTGATATTCTCCCCAACAATTCCCAGTTATTTACCAGCATTCCGCCAATAATCGCCAGGGCTGACCACCGCCGCAGAATCTCAGCTTTGCCACTGGGGAAACATAACCCGATCGCAATTGCGACACCCGTGATCGTACACAGCCAAAAATATTGGGAGATGAGATAAGTGAAATTGCTGAGGAACAATCCCGCACAAAACCAGCCAGCAAGGAAAAAGAAATCACTGCTCACGGCTGCCTCCAATTCCAAAGAATAGGCTAACTCTTCCCAGACCGCGACCAAAATTAGAGACAGCATTGTTCACCGAGCGAGCTACATTTCGATTCACGGTATCTGTAGCGCGTGTAGCGCGCTGCCCCCAAGTCCAGGCAGAGCTCCCTCCCCCAAAAGCTGGCTGTTGTTTGTCGCTACCCCCAAATTTTGGATGAGCTAACCCGTGCCTTCCGCCTTTTAATGCCGCTGTTGCCCAAGCCAGCTCCTGAGATTTAGAAGCTTTCCATTCCTCAATCGCTGCTTGAAATTGTGGATTACCTTCGAGAGCGGCAATCTCGTCGTCAATTTTTGCTTTATAGGCAACGATTGAATGTTGCAATTGAGCATCTACGCCACGATTAAAGTCAGTAGTCTCAGCAGTCCCTCGTTCTTTCTCCTTTTGTAATAAGTAATCCTGTTGTTTGAGCGCCTCGGCATGATCATTCTCGGCTATCAAAGCCTTCACTTCGGCTTCCTTCATCTTGGAAGCGCCCTTAAATCCTTTCTGGGAAAGCCAGCCTTGGAATTGGCGGAATTTTACTTGCCCATTGAGTACCGATTCAAATTTGCTCTTAATTTCGTCATAATTATCAATGAACCACTGCGCTTTTACCGAGCGATCGTGCAGGTCTGCCCATTGCTCGATCGTATATGAGGTGATGTCGTCGTTGATGTTGTACTTGTCTTGCATCAACGATGAGCCAGACTCAATCAATGAACCCCCAACTAAAAAATCTAAAACTTGAGCGTTTGCCATGTCCATATCAGTCACTCATCCTTCAAACTTTTGACTTGACCAATGACCTCGGTTCCTTGTGCAGCAGTAACGGATTCTCTTCTCAAGTCATCCGGGCTGCTTTTCATGGGGCCCGCCACAAGATCGGCAGGGCTATTTGTAACAACAGGAGGTTGCAGTATTGCCCATATTTCTGGAAGAGATTCGGGAGTAATTTGAAAAACTTTAGTCATTAGTCCACTCCTTTACATTCGCAATGGTGTAAATATCAAGTCCCAGAGCATCGGCATTGTTGTATAATTCCGCTAACTCAACAAATGCTAGTTCTATAGGCTTCGGAATTTCGACAATATACTCTCCACAGTCACTCCATCGTTCCTCATACCGTCCAGAGAGCGCCATTGCAGCGTTTACCACTTCGTCTCGTTCGCCTAGTGTATTAACTGAAATCCATGCCATTACTTAACCTCTCAAACTTTTAACTTGACCCATTACCTCTATCCCCCGTGCATCCGTGACTCCTTCATCTCTCAATTCGGCAGCGGCTGCGCGAATAGCTTGCTGCGAGTTTGTGGCAGTCACTATCAGGATTTTGGGGCTGTTGTAGCAGCGCAAAATTTTGACCTTATAAAAAGCCATAATTACGACTCCTGAAGTTTCTTGATACCTTCCGCAACTTCCTCCGTGAAACCTAGTTGCAATTCTGCTGCTGCCTGTCTTCCCCACGCCCGCCCCGCTTCTCGGTAATTGTTGAGTAACCCAGATTTCAAGGAAGAAATCGCAGCCAGATTGATGTCGGCAGCAGTGGCCGCATTAGTTGCGATCTGGTTGTGCTGATCGACAAACACGATCGCCGCTGATGTCGAGGCACAGGGAACAGCGGCCACTTTATCCACGAACTTGCGAAGCTCGGCAAACTTTTGAGCTTTTAACAACTTGATGGCATTGACCGCAATCTGAGAGTATTCAGTTGCTCTTGCACCGCCACGTCGCAAGACCTTTATGTCAATCGCATAAATGCTTGTCAGTTTAAAAACGGCTTGCCGCAAAGCAGACTTGTTCAAATCAAAAAGGCGTTGCATTTGTGCGGCTGAATACCACTGCTCAATCGATTCTGCTTGCTCCAAATCGATTTGTTGAACTTCAACATCGATTACATTCTGATTTTCAATTTCCATTAAATTTCCTATCTGTTTCCTAGTTGAGTTTTTAGATACCTGCTCTCTCCCGGCTCTAGTGGTGGCAATTGAGCCTCAACCTCCCTAAGTGCTCGAAGCTCACACACTGGGAGGTCGCCGTAAACCGTAAAGATTTTAGTGGAGTGACGACTACTGATTACCTGAACTTCTCGGAAACAGGTATTTTGAGGTTTCCCTAACAACCAGTCAAACATTTGCTTTCTCCTTGCTTGAATCGATTTGAATCGATTTGAATCGATTTGAATCGATAAATCAACATTAAAAGGGATTTAACAGTAAAGGTACTAGCCACTGACCAACAATTAGTCACCGACCAAAATCGATTTAAATCGATTCAAATTTGCACAAAAAAGCCCCCTCCACAAGGGAGAGGGCTGCAACAATTTAATTAGGGTGTAAGCGGGAGTATATCTCACCAAATAGGCGTTTTATGTAAATCTTGGGTTCCCGGTATTTAGGGTCTGTGGGTTCCTTTAAATAGTTATAAAGGCTGTGAACGGGAATTCCCGTTTCTCTTGCCATTTTGTAGACTGACCACTTGGTCAGTTCTCGGAAAGTTTTTGGATCTAATTGCGGATTTGTTGCTACGGTAAACATATCATCCTTCCTTGTTAAGGTGATCGGCTTCTGGTTGTTCAAGCAACGCAGGAGCATTTTAATTATTGATTTTTGGTAAAGGCAAGAGCGGCATATCCTTCGACGATCGCCACCTGGAGCACTGCCAACAGTTTAAGCCCCTCATTTCTCTCGATCTTGGCGGGGGTATAGATACTCATTGGCAGATTGGGATATGTGCCGAATATCAGTCCCAAGCTCTCATTGAAATCACAATCCACACGCAGACTAAACGCGATCGCCTCCATGAACAAGAGTCGTTCCTTCTGGCTGGCACGCTCAAACTCGGAGCCATAAACATCAGCCAAAACTGTAGAGACAGAATTCGGAACAGTCACAACCATAAATAAAAACCTCTAAAAAATGAGCGATCGCACTTGAGAACAAACACGATCGCACGGCTGGAGAGATAGAAAAAGCCCGTCAGCCCGAGCTGCACACCACTAAGGCAGGTGTCGCCGTCGAAAATTAGAAGGGGATTCGATCAAAATCTGCCTCAGAGTCGGGATCAGAATTCAGATCGCTTTCTGAGGCTGAGGGCTTTGGGTTGCTATCGTCTCTTAGCTCGCGCAATTGGGCCATTTGATTGTCAAAGCGCGTCACCAATAGTCCTGTCAAATCCACTGCTATTTCAACGAGGTCAGCATATTGGTCGGCGCCATATCGACCAGAGGCAATCATCGCCGCGAGTAATTGGGTTGCCATAACCTCACCGTGAGGCTGAGGGCAACTAGGATCATTAAAATAGTCGCGAATCTTCAATTTTTGCTCAAAGCTGAATTCTTCCATTTTGTGGAATACTCCCAAATTTTTCGTTTAAGGTCGTATCTAAATCCACAGGCTTTAACCTCGAAAAAAAGTTGATAAACCCTGATTTGACCCTGATTTGACCCTTGGTAGGAAGCACATCTAACGCCTGCAAAATCTTAGTCCTGAGTGCGGGAGTGATGCGCCGCCCGATCGTCACTACATTGGTCGGCAGTGGCAAATTATTGGTAGGCGATGGCAGACCCTCTCGATCGGGGTCGTCATTTATGAAAGGTTTCGATCGATAATCAACTGTGTAAATCAGATGCAGATATCGTTTAGCAGCGAGTTCTCGGCATTGCAGGTCGGGGTACTCGTCATCGCTCTCAAAAAAAGAGCAGCATCGAGGAGGCAATTCGGGCATAAATCACCTCACCAGCGCCCACTTACGATCGCCCACACTCCAGCGATATCCCATGCGGTTAAGCGAGTTGTAAAGCACCAACTTATCCAAGCCTCTGCATCCTGGGAGGAGTGCCACAGCCTGCTCGTACTTCTTGAGTTTGATTTTCATAAGCAAATCTAAAATCCAATACCCAGAAACCAAAAGTGTCCGAAATTTCGGACACTTTCTAGGGTCACTGGAATTATTTTCGCTCTGGCCGAGTGGAAAATCAGCCAGGGCAAACGCCCGATTTATTAGCCACCCTCGGCGCCAGGGTGAGGGGTTGCCCTTCCCCTTAACTGGCGTCGAACCAGCTTCCACTCCTACTTTTTAGAGCAATTATGAGGCCGTCAATCAGTAGGCTAGCCCCCGCTTGATTTATTCCGGGTGTCACTTCGTCTTTCCAAAGGGTCAGCCATTCAGAGCTGCTGCACACTCAATGCCGTACTCTCTACGGCGCGAAGATGCCCGTCGCTCCGGGCTGTACACACACACTTTGACTGGGGCGGTTGTATCCGTTGTGGACTTTTTAAGGACACCAGAGTATCAAATCCTTTCTCGGGCATTCACCATAGTGTCTGCATTTCCCCCTGGCAGGTGTCGCCAGTCTTAAAAAGTGTCCGAAATTTCGGACACTTTTGACGAAAACTTCGGTGGTTGCGCGGTTTCGCCGATCGCTAAAATCGCTTAAACTCTAGGAAAACCTAGATTTAATATGAACTTCAAACGGCGAATCGACTGGCGCAAGTGGCTGGGAGTGGCTGGATGGGTAGCACTGGGCTACTTCATGGGCAGACCCGACCAATTAGAGCGGTTGGCACGGAATTTGAACAACCAGATGGCGACCCAACGGTTGATAATTCCTGCGACGGTAACGACGATCCATCAACCGGTGTTGATTCAGAGGCAGCCAATCATAGTGGCGGCGCCGCAACCCCTCCCCCAGGTTCTGACTCAAGGTTGGAGCCAGCTTTCAGATCCACAAGCGCGGTTTTCTATTCTGGTGCCGGGGGCCGTCGAGAAACAAGAAAACTCCCAAGAGCAGACTTTCTCTGTAACAACAACTAATGAGTTTTACAGCATCAGACACTCGAATTTTCTCAACTCTGAACTAATTACCGATAAAGGGAAGCAGGCAGTGCTAGAGAATGCTGCCGAAACGTTTAACCCTCAAGATTTTAGAGTTGTCAGTAAACGAAGTTTTGGACTAAATGGGGTTCCCGGAGTAGAGATTCACTTGCAGCATAGAGATGCCAATATGCCACCCACGGTAATGCGACAGATGGTTGTTGACGATCGCTTTTACTCAGTTTGGGTGACAACTCCCTACCCCCAAAACGCTCAAGCATTCTTGAACTCGTTCCGCTTGCACTAGCAGACCGAATAGGTCTGACATCAGCCTCCCCGATCGGTGATCGGGGAGGCTTAACTATTTAATTTTCAAGGTTCTGTGAAGAAGAGGCGGATACCACAACAGCTTCCTTCATGGATTCAAAAGCCTCAATCAGTTCATCAAGGCTGCACTGGTAGACTTCCAGCATTTGCCGAACCTTCGATAGTGGCAAGTGTGGTACTGAAATCCCTCTCTCCCATTCACTCACAGTGGACTCTCTAACATCGAGAGCCCGGGCGATTTGGCGTTGAGTTAATCCAGTACGTTTTCTGAGATTCACGGGAGTGGGTTGACTTCTTTGGTCTTGACTCATATCATAGTAGAAACTAACGGCAAACGCAAGCGGTCGCCGTTAGTTTGGTAAAAGGACAAAAATGGCAGACCGGGGATTGGCGTCTACGGTCTGCCTACAACAACTATAAATTTCCTCTGTCGATCGCTTGGCCTATTACTACATAAGACCTGCGGGCTGTAGCAGGGAGCCAAGCGAAAAACAAAGGAATCCCTTTATACCTCGAATCCTCACCAGTTGAGTGCGGTGTTTTACCCCCAATTCACAAATGCACTTTTTACTGATTTTCCTCATGTTTCTGCCGCCCGATGAGGCACCCCCCTCTGGAACCGGCCGCAGAGATGCCCAATTCCCCCAGGAGGTAGCCGCTATGTAAAAGCGATCGAGCTGAGATTTTCACTGCTTTTGACTAATGGTTTCCGCGATCGCGTTACAGAGGCGCGATCGCTTCCTTCCCACTCATCACTCATCACTCATCACTCATTACCAAAATGCAAATTGACCCAACTTATAACCCAGAAGGCAATGAGCTCAAAGCCCAAATTATCGAACAGCGAGCCTCACTGAAGCACCTCCGAATTTTGCTCAATGAGATGGACTTCGGTCACAAAATCGCAGTAGCTCAATTTGCCTGCAACCTGATAGGCAGCACACAGCTTCCCCAACTAATAAATCTCAAGCCATTTAGAGAGAAGTTTGACGGTCAACTTCAAGCCGCCATCACCCTCATGGGTTCACTGCCGCCAGACACTCTCTCTGAAATTGCGATCGAAATATTGGAAGAACCCCGCGACCAGAACGAATAACCCGACCGCTCACCTCACACAACAAAGGATGCCCGCAATGGTAATGGCAACCACCGATCGACCACTACGCGCCGCCGACATGGGGCGAACAGAAGCCGAGCAAGTAACTCAGGCAATCAAAGACAACTTCGACAGTTTGGGCGCGATGCTGGCAATGGCTCGCGATCGCAAGGCCTACAAAGCACTCGGTTATAGATCATTCGAGACCTACTGCCAAAGCGAATTTGGCAAAAACATCAGCAGTGCCTACCAACTAATAGAGGATGCCAAAGTTCTCTCGCAACTAGAGGCAAGGATTTCCGAAAATTACGGGGAGGACATAACCATCAAAATCCCTTCCTCCCACCTCAAACCTCTCAAGGAGATTGACAATATTGACGATAAACTCAAAGCCCTAGAGTACGCGACCAAACTAGCAGAATCCGAAAGCAGGAAACCCACAAAGAAAGACTTGGAAATCGCAGTGTTTCAAGTTTCCGGCAAGCGCTCAGAAGATTTTAGAGCCGCAATTCAAGGCTTAGGATTTAGTCGCGGCGTACAAGTCGAAGTCTTCAAATCTTTAAACAGAGACAGAGGATTTGTCACAAAAATTGACAAGGGTGGCAAAATTCACATTGAGTTTCACTATGGGGGAAATGCAGCAATCCCCTATGATGCCGCCGACTTGCGGATACTTTCAGGGGATGAGCAACCCGCTAAGCCATTGAATGAAGATATCACCAACAAAGGCGACAGAGTATTAATATTCTCACCAGCCCTGAAAGGCAAAGAGGGTACTATTTTTCAGTGGAAAAGTGGAAAAAAAGCATTAGTAAGCGTGGACGGGGAAAACAGCTCGATCGATATTGCTTATGCAGAAATGGAGTTAGTAAAAAGTGAGGATAAAAACCCCAACTGGGAGGCTAATTTGGTATGGGAGGTTGGAAAAAATACCTACTATTATACTCCCGATCAATCAACGATATACAGTGATAAATGGCCGCATGACCTATCAATAAATACCCCCCCAAATCCAAAAGAGAATAGCCCTGCCCAATTCATGCAGGTGTGGGAGGAGGAATCCCTAAACAGCTTGCTAGAGTCTTTTATGACTCCAGCTAGAGCAAAGACTCTAGCGCTCGCACAGGCGATCGAGCTCCCAGAAGGACAGGGACAGGAATTCGCGGCCGATTTAATTGCCAGCTTGCTGCAATTATTCCCTGCTGCCAGTCCCGAACCTATTGCTCAGAAAGCATTAGGAATCAGCTTTGCCCAAACTGTTGACGAGCTTGTATCAGGAAAGAAAACACAGACTCGCCGCGCTTGGCAGGATGATTACGCCAAAAGTTTTATTCGATACTTTGAGGAAAATATCGCTATCCCAGCATTAGATAAAGGTCGGCATCGTGGCGGACGCAAACTAGGATTTATCAAACTTACTCAACGCCCCTACCAACAGTATTTATCGCAAATGTCAGCCACCGACTTGCAAGCAGAAGGCGGCATGGTTGCTACAGCAAAAGAATTTATTGATGAATTTTTTGAGGGGCAGGACAAGCTAGTTTGGGTGCTACATTTCGAGTTCTTGTCAACACCTGCAAGCAACAATACAGACGAAGTAATAGTAGAAAATCAACGGTTGCGAGAACAACTCGCGGAAGCTGAAACCGTTATACATTCGAGCCAATTAGCCGAAGAGAACCAACAATTGCGCGAACAACTAGCCGAAGCTGAAACCGCTATCCAATCAATGATTGCAGCTTCCACACCCTCAGTCCTGGCGTCAGCCCTGGAGCCTGATGTTGTGACCGATTTCTTACTAAAAAATCCTGGCGAAACTTCAAGCCCAGGGGAAGCTGCACCGGGCAACGACTTCTTACTAGAAAATACCTCCGAAACTGCAAGCCTAGGGGAAGCTGCACGGCACCCCGATTCTTGGAAGCAATTACTAGAAAACAATGGCTTCACGCCAGTCCCCTATGAGCTAGAAGGGTTTTATAAAGGTAGCTGGCGAGGATGGAAATTATTCTTTTGTACTCCCAATGGTGGAATCACCGCAATAGATATCGCGAACCAGAAAGAGGAAATGTTTGCGCGATGTACCGAGGTTGATTTCGATATTGATTTAGGAGACGAAGAAGCACTCATTAACTGGACAAGAGGAATTATTAACCAAGTTGAAGATTTTTGCCCTGGACAGCTAGCATTCGATTTGGAAACTGGAGCAAGTGCCGACTTGCCAGAATTACCACCAACTGTTCAATCTCCAAAGCAAGATATCAACACGGCTATTGCAGCAAGAAGAAAAAAGATTGAAGACGAGTTAGAGCAATCAACGCAGGAACTGTTACAGACCAAGAATGAGAAGAAAATAAATAAAATAAGAATAAATATCAGACTACTAAAATCTAAGCTCGAAGATGTTGAGAAATTTGTAACCAGCCGAATCGGCGACTCAGTAACTAGGAACAAATTCCCCGACAAAAAAGGAATCATCGAAAGGTTAGATGTATCCATTACAGGACTACCAATGGCATGGGTAATGTGGCCCCAAGAATATGAAGAGGAACCCAATTCGCCAGAAGAACACAATATCGGAACTTTAACAAATCTTAGTAGTGCTAGCCGTGGTGAGAAATAGCCATGCAGAAAACATTAGGGCGACCACTATCAAGCGACTGGGTATCAACTTCAGAGGCAGCCACCCAACTAGGCATAAGTCGCAACCACCTGTTGAATTTAAAAGCAGACGGCACGTTCAAATTAGGGCGACACTGCCGGGATATTCGCCGCACCAACGCCATGCGAGCTACCTACAAATGGAATCTCCCACTCCTTCAGAAAATATTGGATAAGGGGCCACAGATTCGCTAGCTATGCAAACATTGACCGCCAGCGAATCACTCATCACCCTGCCCGCGAATTGGATTTTAGAGCCAGTTTGCGGCAAGCGGCCCTATAGGAAAGAGTGGACAAAGACAGATCTCGATCGCCTCTCATGCCTCGCAGAATTAGAGAGCGGCAAGGCCACCGGCTTGGGATTAAAACTTGGCAACGGATTGCTAGCGATCGACATCGACGGAGAATCAGCCACCAAGTTACTAGAAAAATTGGCCGGAGAGAATGACCTCTCAGACTTCGCAAAAACAACCGCATGGACTAGCGGCCGCCCTGGTAGAAGGCAGTGCCTTTTTTTAGTGCCGGAATCTGCTTGGGAGCGAATCAAATATCAAAAAATCCTTACCGGCGTGACAGGCGACGACGGCAAAGAAGAGTGCCTAGAGTTTCGGTGGATAGGGCATCAAAGTGTACTGCCGCCAAGCCTTCACCCAGGCACGGGCAAGCCTTACCTTTGGATCAATGATCCGCTGCAATCTCCACCGCTTCAGGCTCCTGAATGGTTAATCAAACTCTGCGAAAATTGGCATAGCGAGTATGCAGGCAATGACAATCTAGATTTGGTACGCTTCCCCGCCAGACTCTACGCGCATTTTGGTGGACAGATGAGGATCTGGTTGTTGGCACGTCGTTCCGACAATAAAGGCAGCGGAGTGGGAATTTTTTCGATAGAGTTGGCTGCTCACCTTTTAAATCTCTCAAAAAAACGGGTTTACGGCTTGCTAAGCGAAGCGAAAAAATCGGGTCTTATCCGAGAACGCAAACTAAAAGGTGACAAAGTAACGGTTTATTACACAAGTTTTGAAAAAGTTGTGGCGATCACCGGTCTAGAAAAAATAGGGCCGGTTGCCGCCATTGATATAGGTGATCTGAACTATCTCCACATACTCGCCACAGAAATCGAAGCTCAACATCAACAAAAGCTTTCACTCTACTGCAAACGCCAGGAGGAAGTCGAAAAACTCAAAGCTCAGGGCTTAGACCCTGGAAAAATCCCGACTCGCATCGTGCAACCGGGAATCCTTCACACCTGCGAAATACCGGCGCGGGTACTGGCACGGGGTTCCCGTTTTGATTATTTCGAGTCGGGATTTGAATTCTACGGTGGGAGTCAGAAAGAGATCGCTAATAATCGGCAGTTGTCTGAATCGACTATTAGCCGCCACCTTTGTAACTCCTACCGCATGAAACTCACACCAGTTCATCAAAAACGATCGGGAGTTCCCCCACTAATCAAGAAGCAGTTACTCGAAAAATTGCCACACTTGAAGGGAATGCCCCCCGATATGGGTGCAGAGGATGGCTTGCTATTCCTACACAAACACTGGTGGAAACCTCATCCCAATATCTATTTGCTGGAGCATCGGCTAGTTTCATGCCGCAGGCAAAGGAGCCGAATCGCCCAGCAAAATAGATAAGGTAAAATTATGTTTGAAATTTCCGAGGCCGAGGTTTTTAGACAATAAGTTTTACTTATTTGAGTATCGTTTTAAAGAATTTAGAATGTCGTTTTAAAGAATGTTCTAAACCTTTAAACCTAAACCTAAAGACCAACGCCTCAAGAAATTTTCAAAACAAACCGGAAAGAGGAAACGCAAAATCGAGCAAAGCTAGAAAGTGTCCGAAATCTCGGACACTTTCGGCAGAGTTTTACTGTACAAAAGAGGAATGAAAAATTCCCATGTTAGTCAGTTGGAGTGCAAAAACTTATGCCTGATGACCTATTACTACCTAAAGTCCAAGAATTCGTACACAGGTTTGAGTCTGTCTTCGAGGGTGACTGGGGACACACTAGAGAGTGTTTAGAAGATATTCCTCGTGACGAAAATTTTTTAAGGTCTACTTCTACCGAATTTTACACTTCCGATCACTGGAATAATTACATTGCCTTGCTTGACGCATACCGTGATCTCAAAGCGTTTATGAAAAGTGAAGGGATACATCCTGACGACGGCAAAAAATGATCTAGAATGTTTAAATAACAAGCAAGAAGAGGGATAATGGGTAAAACAAAACGGCAAAAACAAGTAAACAAGAATTACAGCAAAAGATTGAGCGAAGATCCAAAGGTTAAAAGTGGAAAAATTAGCTTAGGAACCTTTATTAACAAATCCGACTTTCCTGCCCTTACACTCCTTGCACAGATTCCAGAGTTTGAAAAATCAAAAATAATAGATGCAGAAGTATGTGTAAGTTTTGCTATTGAGGATCTCAAAATCGCAGGTCTAGCATTCGTGTCTGTAGATAAAGATCGAAGGATTTGTGTGGGCATATCTGCTTGGTCGGCAGTACCAGCATTATCGAAAGTTGAGACAGACAGGCAAACGAGTTTATTCCCTTATTTTGAAGAAGAAGTGGGGACACTTGTAACCGAAGCCTATCAAAAGCTTGAAGCCGAAATCTATCAAACAACATTCCTCAGACTAAATTAAGGCAAAGCTATTGAGATGGGGATAAATTTTGCAAGATCCGATCATAGGCTCGTTGTTGTTCGCGTTCATTCAGTGCCAGATGATAAGTCTGGGTATGAGTTGCTAACGAGTGACCCATTTGTTTCGCAGCCAGCGCCGCATCCAGCCCAAAGCTCATAGCCCGAATCGCCCAAGCGTGCCTTAGATCATAGGCACAAAAATCGGCAGGCGACCGAGCGAAGAACTTGCACACGCGATCGCCAAAATCGGCATGACAGTCACCAGTGACGGGAGGCCGCTTGATATTCTGCAAATCCCACTTTTCGGTCCACTCCGGTCGTAGCGGCCAGCACTGCCGATATCCGGTTTTGCCTTCGAGCACTTGGGCGATCGGAAACTTACTCAAATCTAAATAGAAGGCTTCGTGGTCGCGCAAACCGTAAGCAGCAATTACACCATAAATCCACTGCCATTGCGGGTTTTCAATCTTGTCGAAGCAAGCCTCAATCTCCTCATCCATGGGTAAATTGCGGGGTTGAACCTTATTCGGCGAGTAGTTGCCGAGCAAATCACCCAAATCCATATCAATGCCGGCAAACTGAGCGAGCTGGCGAAATGCTAAGCAAAATCGGCGACGCTGCCGGGTGTTGGGTGTCGTTTTTGCGATCACACTTAACAACATTTCTGCGGCGATCGGCTCGTCCGCGGGTAACTGATTAAAAGGTTGCAGATAATCGGTTTTCCATGTAGTTGGACAGACCGCAGCGCGCTTACTTTCTTCAAATTTCGCTAACCAATCGGCGATCGTCTCGGACGGCTTAGAATTGCCGCCACCGTAATCCGCCCAGTCAAACTTTCGGGCATCCCGCAGATACCCCACTTTGCGAGCTTCCTTCTCTGCCAGAGATATTCCGGCGATATTCGCGTGAATGCCTAGCGCGATTTGTTGCTGGCACGGAGACAACTTGCCCGAACCGGGACGCGGGGGGAGTACAGCCCGAAGATAAAGGCGATCGCCCCTCTGTAAAATACTCACTCCTATTTTGGCCGCCTTGAGCCTACCGTTCGCCTGGTTAATTCTTGGGTTGATTGGCACTGTCTTAAATTTGCACTACTTTCTCGATCTAATTATGTGCGATTATATGCGATTTACACTCCGCAACAATCGCCCAATTGTTAGCCTGTAAGCGTTTCAAGCTATTTAAAAACATGACTTAAAAAGGCGGCACCCAGATTTGAACTGGGGGTGGAGGTTTTGCAGACCTCTGCCTTACCACTTGGCTATGCCGCCGTTACGTCTCAAAATTGACGTTTTCTTATAGTACACCAAATCTTGATTATTTCAACATATTTGTCAAAAATTTCGTGCAGCGAAGCTATCCCGTAGGGAATCGCCCTTTTTTCCCATATCCCCAAAACCCATCCGAGGCTATTCTAGAACTACATCGATCGCCCGCAACATCAGCCATGACACCTGTTTCTCCCCTACTCGTCGCCCAAATCACGGACACTCACTTGTTTGCAGAGCTCGATCGAGAATGGCAAGGCCTCTCAACAGCCCGCACCCTCCAAGCAGTTCTTGATCGCTTGCAACAGATACAGCCGCCGCCCGACTTACTCCTACTCACAGGCGACTTGTCCCAAGACGAAACACCCGAATCCTACCAGCGCCTCGTCTCCCTCATCGCCCCCCTCGGAATACCCGCCTACTGGATACCTGGGAACCACGACAACATCCCAGTCATGGCAGAAATCTTAAATCAACCGCCCCTTTCCCCAGAAAAATCATGGAAACTAGGAAACTGGCAGTTTCTATTACTTTCGAGTGTGGAAGCCGGATGCGACGGCGGGCGGCTTTCCCCAGAAAGCTTGCATTGGCTGGATTCTCAACTGCAACAAACGGGCGATCGACCTGTTATCATTGCCTTGCACCATCATCCTTTGCCGATCGACTGTGAAATAATGGATGGAATGATGCTGCACAATGCCGATGAATTTTTAGCAATTGTCGATCGATATCCTCAAATCAAAATCGTTCTTTGCGGCCACATTCACCAAGAATTTCAACAACAGCGGGGCTCAGTTACCTACTTGGGGACACCCAGCACCTGCCTCCAACTTTTACCCAAAAGCCATCCGATTATACTTGACGAAATCCCGCCGGGATTTAGATTGCTTGAATTGGCGATCGACGGTACTTGGAACACCAGAGTTGAGCGAGTTGCTGCAAAATCGCCACTAACTTAATATTTTTTAGTAGGTCTAAAATAATTACTATCAAATTTACATTTTGTTGTCAATACATCAACAGATAGATTCTTTTTAGCAGCCCCATCTATTATGATATTTATTAACCATAGATTGCAGACATACGTAAACTAGCGAGCTACGAACATAAATGTCGATCGCAATTTAACAAAACAGGAAAAACTAAATATATGTCTGAACTAAATGGCGTCATGATGCAGTATTTTCACTGGTACAGCCCCGACGACGGCAGCCTGTGGAATCAGCTAGCAAAATCTGCAAAAGATTTAGCCAAAATAGGCGTTACGTCCCTGTGGCTGCCACCCGCCTATAAAGGAACTGGCGGCGGTATGGATGTAGGTTACGGCGTCTACGACTTATTCGATTTAGGCGAGTTCGACCAAAAAGGGTCGGTACGCACGAAATACGGGACAAAAGATGAGTATTTGGCCGCGATTAAAGCTGCACAAGATGCTGGAATTCGGATTTATGCTGATGTTGTCTTCAACCACAAATTAGGTGCCGATGCAGAAGAAGAAGCCGAAGCCACACCCTTCCATCCCGACAACCGGAATGACACCGTAGGCGAATATCAAAAAATCAAAGCTTGGACGCATTTTACTTTCCCCGGCCGCGACAAAAAATATTCCAGCATGGAGTGGCATTGGTGGCATTTTGACGCCATTGATTACAACGTTTACAACACAGAAACCCATGCCGTTTACCTGCTAAAAGGCAAAGAATTTGATCAAGGAGTAGACTTAGAAAAAGGTAATTTTGACTACCTGATGGGTTGCGATTTAGATATGGACAACCCAGAAGTCAGCGGGGAGTTAAAATACTGGGGTGAGTGGTATGTCGATACAACAAACGTTGACGGCTTTCGCTTCGATGCCGTCAAACACGTTAAAGCAGAATTTTTCCAAGAATGGTTGGAACACGTTCGCCACTATGCCCAACGCGACCTATTTGCAGTCGGTGAATATTGGTCTTATGAAGTTGAAGCTTTGCACTACTTCATCCAAGCAACCGATGGTAAAGTCTCCTTGTTTGACGCGCCCCTCCACTACAACTTCTACGCTGCTAGCAAAGCCGGCAATAGCTACGACTTACGAACAATTTTTGATAACACCCTCGTCCAACAGCAACCAGCCCTCGCCGTTACCTTGGTTGACAACCATGATTCCCAACCCTTACAATCCCTAGAATCAGTTGTCGAGGCTTGGTTTAAACCCCTTGCCTACGCTTTAATTCTGCTGCGGCGCGAAGGATATCCGTGCATTTTTTACCCGGATTATTACGGCGCTAACTATAAGGATACAGCAAACGATGGCAACGAATACGAGATTTGGTTAGACAAACATCAGTTTATTCTCGATAAATTCTTGTTAGCGCGCCAAACCTATTCCTACGGCAATCAGTACGATTACTTCGACCACGCCAACACTATTGGCTGGACGCGACTCGGAGATGAAGAACATCCGGGCGGCATGGCTGTGGTACTCAGTAACGGAGGCGATGGCACCAAGTTTATGGAAGTCGGACAACCGAATCGAACTTATATTGACATCACCGAACATATCCAAGAACCCATCACAACTAATGACGATGGTTGGGCGGATTTTCGGTGTAACGCTGGTTCAGTTTCTGTCTGGGTGCCCCAGCCGTAAGAACTGCGTTAAAAGTGACGTACTCCTCTGCCTAAAGTAGGGTGTGCACTGCACACCTTACCGCTATAATTAGTGCCTTAAACCACTTGTAACTTTCATGATTTTGATGACGGAAACTTGTTTCTAGTGAGGAATTTAGTCCTCTCTCTAGTATTATTTTTATGCTAGGCGATCGCAAAAAAAAATATTTATCTAAAAAAATATGAAACTTTCAGAAAAAGTTGCAGTTATTACCGGCGGTGGGTCGGGAATTGGTCATGCAGCCGCAATTTTAATGGCAAAGGAAGGCGCAAAAGTTGCGATTATCGATCACATTTTGGAAACGGGGCAAGAAACCGTCCGCCAGTTGGTCAAGGAAGGAGGCTGCGGGCTGGCTATTGCCGCAGATGTTGGGGATTCTCAGCAAATGCAACAAGCATTTCAAACAATTTTTGACGAATATCAAAGAATTGATATTGTGTTTGCAAATGCGGGTATTAACGGTGTATGGTCGCCGATAGAGGAGATAGAACCCGATGAGTGGGATCGGACAATTAACACCAACCTCAGAGGAACATTTTTGACTGTTAAGTATGCTGTTCCTCATCTAAAAAAACAAGGAGGTTCGATTGTCATTACATCATCAATTAATGGCACCAGAAGTTTCAGGAAAGTTGGTGCCACGGCCTACGCTTGTTCAAAAGCTGCCCAAGTAGCCTTTGCAAAAATGCTGGCGCTAGAACTCGCAGCCTGCCAAATTAGAGTCAATGTGATCTGTCCGGGCGGGGTGCTAACTGCCATTGAGGAAAGCACCGTTAAGCGCCATCTCGATCGCATTCCAGTCGACCCTGATTCCATTCAAGACATGATTCCGTTGACGGATAATACGGCCGGTTCTAGCGAAGAAGTCGCCCAATTAGTGTTATTTCTGGTATCACATTCCTCCAGCTTCATCACAGGTACTGAAGTCTGGATTGATGGTGGCGGTTCTTTGATTTAAAATCTCAATATATTATATCAATTCCCGTTGCACCGGAATGATAGCAACTCTGGACACGGCACTGCCGTCTCCTGATATTGTCTCATGACTAATATCAAATCTGTTAGCCTCAGAATTATTCCTATCTCTATTCTCGACCTCTGCGTGAATCAGCGTCAATCCCTTGTCATCGGCGGTGAAGAAGTTCTCTTTTTTTGACCGCAGATACAGGCAGATTAACACAGATTAACGCAGATGAATTAGATGGATTCCGGTTGCACCATCTGTGATTGTTGACTGTTGACTGGATTTTACTATTCCGATGCTACCGGAATTGATATAACTCTCCAGTTTTTTACAGCCCTTTGCAATGTCTGCGGCAGCCACTTATCGTACTGAGGATAAACAGGCAAACGCTGCACAAGTTGCCATCCCGATGCTGCTAAAATGTCTGTTAAAGTTTGGTGTTGCAGGTGAGGATAATCGGGATTAACTTCATCCAGCGGCCCAATTCCTCCTAAATCTCTAGCACCTGCTTCTAAACAAGCCAGCAATATGTCTGGCTGTGCAACTAAATTGGGGGGAATTTGCAGCCTGATTTCATCAGGTAAAATGCTGCGGGCGATCGCAATTACTTCCGGCATTTTTGTAGCATCAAAAACTTCGCCTTCCCAACTTTGTTGATTTCCCGGACTGTGAGGCTGGAGGATAACTTCTTGAATGTGATTGTAACGCGAATGAATCCGGGCGATCGCCTCTAATGTCTCAATCCAATCGGCCTCACTTTCCCCAATTCCCAGCAGCAAACCAGTTGTGAACGGAATCTTTAATTTCCCAGCCCATTCTAACTGTTGCAGCCGCAGCGCCGGCACTTTACTCGGTGCGTGTCGGTGAACCGTTTGTAACAAATGTGGGGCAAGCTGTTCTAGCATCAGCCCCATCGATACATTCACCTCTTTTAACTGTGCCATCTCCTCAAAGCTGAGCGGCCCCACATTAGTATGCGGCAAAAATCCCAGAGCAAGTGCCAGTTCGCACAAATCGTAAATCCGCTGCAACCAAGCTTTTCGGCGTTGACTGTGAGGATGTACCTCGCCGCTGAGGATGAGAATTTCAATTACACCTTGAGTTTGCAGCAGCAAAAGCTGTTTTTCGGCTTCTGCGAGTGTTAGCCAAGGACTTTGCAGCGGTTCTGCCCGAAAATTGCAATAGGTGCAGCGGTTAAAGCACTCGTAAGTGGGAACGAGGGTATAAGCAGGGCTGTAGGTGACGGTGCGGGACATTCCTTGGGATTTTTATCGATCGGACTTACGCAACAACATACATCTGTGCAGTGCGAGTTTTGCGGTTGGCGATCGCAACCCTTGATGTATCTTAACACTGACGCAAGTCTGGAATCTCGTTGTCCAGGTAGATTATGAGTATTCTTCATTGGTGGGCGATCGTCCACCAATTCCGCATTCAGCTTTTAAACTCCTTATACAGCAAGCTTTCTGGCTTTTAAAAAGCATAATTTATGACACCTATAAGAAAAACTGTTCTTAAAAGGTCTTTACAAACTGAAATAAAAGCTTTATGTTTATTTACATGGCGGAACACAAAGCCGTCACGAACATTGAAAACCAAATAAAGCAATCATAAACAAATGACAACAACCTTACAGCAACGCGAAAGCGCCAATGTCTGGGAACGCTTTTGTGAGTGGGTCACAAGCACAGACAACCGGATTTACATCGGTTGGTTCGGCGTCTTGATGATTCCTACCCTCCTGAGCGCCACCATCTGCTACATCATCGCCTTCATCGCTGCTCCTCCAGTGGACAT